>JAVBSZ010000199.1:0-11632 GCA_031556415.1 Opitutales bacterium
ACAAAGCGTCAACACTTTTGGCGAATGCTTTTCGCGAATAACTCCGTTTGCTTCGCGCGCCCGACTGCTTACGTACATTTAAGTACGCGACGCACCCGCGCGCGCTTCGCAAGCCTCGTTCTTCATCGAAAATCACTGCGCCAAAAGGAATTTTCATTCTTAAGAAAAACGAATCAAATTTGTGGTAGATTGAGAAACGAGTATTTTGTTTGATAAATTAAAAAACGTTTTGCATGTAAAATAACACTTGAAATCTCAAACGCAGGGGTTAGATTTAGTGTCGAATTTGGAGGATATGGAATTTATGAAGACAGTTAAAAGCTCGTTATTTGCGTTTGTGTTGTGCGCGTCTTTCGCGTTGTGCGTGCGCGCGGAGTACTGTTCAACAAAGGAGCAGGCGCAGGCCGCGGCGGAGGGGCTGTACGCGAAAGGCTCCTCGTTTGTCGACGCAATCGAAAAGGGCAGGTTGAAGTATGCGGCTTTACGCGACGAGGCCCTGGACGCGCTCAAGGGCGACGTCAAATTCGGCCAGTGGTATTTTTCATATTCGCTGGGCGGAAACCCGTGGCCCACATTGAGCAACGCGTCCGTAGCCATAAACGCGCTGGACCCGACGGTGAACAAGTTCAACCCCGAGGAGATTTTTGACGGCAAAAAAATCTGGAGCAAAAGGGATGTGGACTACGGCGCCGTCAACCTTTATTTTGACCTCAACCCGCGCTATCTCGGCAGCGCCGTCAACTTCGGGTATTGCGAGATAGAGGCCGCCAAGGAGACTTCAATCTGCGTGACGGTCTCCGCCTATTCAAGGACGCTCTGCTTCCTCAACGGCGAGCGCGTGGCGGGCGAGAGCATAGGGTACGCTATGTGCCCGCCCATGTTTATAAAGCTGGATTTGAAGAAGGGCAAAAACGTCTTCGTTGTGCGCATGCAGCCGGCGTCCACAAAGCAGGCTCCGCGCTTCTATTTTTCGCCGTTCGCCGACCCCGCAATTTTCATGGCGCAGAAGCTCGCTGCGGACTATCCGTATTTCCACGGAATCATGAACCGCTTTGAAGGCAAGAATGCGGAAGTGCGCGAGGCCTCGTTTTTTGCGGACAAATCCGCGCTCAACTCGCTTTTCAACATCCCGTGGAAGGCTTCGCAATGCGCAACTTTCAAGGGCGTGGAGCTTGACGCGGAATTGGCAAAACTGGAGGCGGACAAGACTCCGGCTTCGAGCGTGAAGTGGTTCGAATATTTCGGGCATATCGTGGAGGCGATAGATTACGACGCCGCCGTCGTGTACGACCCCAAGAACGTCGCCGCCGCAATCGCCGACATGGAGAAAAAATTCCCCGACTACCCGAAGGGCAATCTTGAAAAGGCGCTCGAATGGCAGAAGCGCATGCCCGGCATCATGAAGGCGCGCGCCGCCGCAGACAAGGCCGCGGGCGAGGATTTGAAGAAGTGGCAGGATTTTGCGCGCGGGGCGCTTATCGCAAACCCGCTGCTTCAGAAGACGAACAAGTGGGTGTTCATAAAGCGCGACCCCAAGTCGCCCCTGCAGGGCCTTCCGCAGAACTGGCAGGGCAACCACGTCCTCAAGAAGAACATCAAGCCGGACCAGAAATGGGATGATGAAATGTGGACTTTCACCGTCAAGGGCGCCGACGTGGAGGAGAACCTCCTCTTCAAACCCGAAGGCACAAAGGGCGTGCTCGACCTCGAGATAGACTGGGACGCCGGCAAGATAATGTTCTCCAGCCTGACGCCGAAGAACAATTTCCAACTCTTTGAAATAGGCGCGGACGGCAAGAACCCCCGTATGCTCACGCCCGAAATCTACGAGAACGCCGACAATTACGACGGCGTGTACCTGCCCGACGGCCGCATCATTTTCTGCTCCACGATGACGTACGTGGGCGTTCCCTGCGTCAGCGGCACGGACTACGTCGCCAACCTTTTCGTCATGGACCAGAACGCCGGAGACGCCGCGGCGGTCGACAAATCCACGCGCCAGCTCACCTTCGAGCAGGATGCCGACTGGATGCCCACCGTCATGGACAACGGCCGCGTCATGTTCACGCGCTGGGAATACACGGACAATTCCCACTACTTTGCGCGCATACTCATGCACATGAACCCCGACGGCACGGCGCAGAGCTCCTACTACGGCTCCACAAGCTACTGGCCCAACTCGCTCTTCTACTGCCGCCAGATTCCGAACGAGCCCACGAAGTTCGTCGGCATAGTTTCGGGCCACCACGGCACGCGCCGCTCGGGCGAGATGCACGTCTTCGACGTGTCAAAGGGCACCGTCGAGGCCGAGGGCGAAGTCCACAACTTCATGAGCTGCGGAAGGCCCTTCGAGGCCGAAATCATAGACCAGCTCGTTGACGACAAATGGCCGCACTTCCTGCACCCTTACCCGCTTTCGGCCGACTACGTCGTGGCCAGCATGAGGGATTTCAACTACGACTGGGGCATATACCTTGTAGACACTTTCGGCAACGCCACACTGCTTGCGAAGACGCCGTACAGGATGTCCCTTGAGCCCATGCCGCTGGCAAAGCGCGAGCGCCCGCCCGCCATCGCCGACAAGACCGACCCGGACCTGGAAACGGGCAGCGTGTTTCTTACGGACATCTACCAGGGCCCCGGTCTCAAGGGCGTGCCGCGCGGCACGGTGAAGGCCCTGCGCGTCTTCGAATATTACTACTGCTACCGCGACATGGGCTCGCACGACGCAATCTCGCAGGAAGGCTCCTGGGACGTCAAGCGCATCCACGGAACCGTTCCCGTCGAGGACGACGGCTCCGCAATGTTCACCGTCCCCGCCAACAGGCCCATCGCAATACAGCCGCTCGACGCCGAAGGCAAGGCCCTCGCGCTCATGCGCAGCTGGTTCGTGGTCCGCCCGGGTGAAGTGCAAAGCTGCGTGGGCTGCCACGAGGGGCAGGGTATGACGCCCACCACCATGCCCGCAAAGGCCGGCCGCAAGGCGCCGTCAAAAATCAAGCCCTTCCGCGCGCCGGTGCGCGGCTATTCATTCGAACGCGACGTGCAACCCATGCTGGACAAATACTGCGTGGGTTGTCACGACGGCGCGGACAAGAACACCCCGAATTTCTCCACAAAGCAGCCGCTGGGCATGAGGAATTTCTCAATGCCCTACCTCAACCTGCATCCCTACGTGCGCCGCACGGGGCCGGAGAGCAACCAGAACCTTCTTAGCCCGCTCGAATTCCATTCAAGCACCAGCGAGCTCGTGCAGATGCTCGAGAAGGGGCACAAGGGCGTTGAGATGTCCAAGGAGGATTACGACATGCTCCTCACGTGGATAGACCTCAACGTCCCATACCGCGGCACCTGGACGGAATACAGGCCCATTTCGAACGACCAGCACAGCCTGAGGATGGAGACTCTCTCAAAATATGCCAACAGGCATGACGACCCCGAAAAGACCGTGCAGGTCTTCCAGCCGCAGGAATTCGTCAAGCCGAAAGAGGAGCGGAGGCATGCGGCGGCGCAAATCAGGGCGGATGGTTTCCCGTTTGACGCTGCCAAGGCGAAGCAAATGCAGGCCGAATCCGGGCTGCCAAGCCGCATAGAGATTGATTTGGGCGCGGGCAAAAAGCTTTACCTAAAGCTCATCCCCGCGGGAGAATTCGTCATGGGCGCCAACGACGGCTTCTACGACGAGGGCCCCGCGCGCCTGCAGAAAATCGACAAGCCCTTCTACATGGGCCAGTTTGAAATCTCCAACGCGCAGTACGCCGCGTTCGACCCCAAGCACGATTCCGGCCACCTTGACAGGCAGTGGAAAGACCACGTCAACAAGGGCTACCCCGCCAACGAGCCAGACCAGAGCGTCATAAGGGTTTCGTTCAGCGAGGCTGCGGGCTTCTGCAAATGGCTTTCAGAAAAGACGGGCGTGGAAATCAGCCTGCCCACCGAAGCTCAGTGGGAATGGGCCGCGCGCGCCGGAACGGACACACCGTTTTATTACGGCGGCATGGACAGCGACTTCTCCGGCTACGAAAACCTGGCCGACCTCAAGATAAAGGAATTCGCCGTATTCGGCGTGGACCCCCAGCCCGTGCCAAACCCGATTCCCTTCAACGCCTTCACGCCGGCGGACGTCAGGTTTGACGACGGCGCGCTGGTGCACGTCAAAAGCGGCTCATACGCCCCCAACGCCTTCGGCCTTTACGACATGCTCGGCAACGTCTGCGAATGGACGCGCGACGGCTACACCGAAACCCTCGGCGGCAAGGCCGTTGAAGGCCGCATGGCAGTGCGCGGCGGCTCCTGGCGCGACAGGCCGAAGTGGGCGCGCGTGACGATGCGCAAGGCCTACTCCCCGTGGCAGAAGGTCTACAACGTCGGCCTGCGCATCGTAATCGAGGATGCGGACAAGGCCGCAAAAGCCTTCAGGAGCGTTTCAGACTTGCCCGCGAAGGAGGCCAAAGGCGTGCCCATCCTCAAAGACACCCTCGACACTTCTCCGGAAAGATGGAAGCTTTCAAAGCCCAAGACGGCCGAGGGCAACCTCGTGCAGAACGGCGGCTTTGAAGACCCCCAGCTCACCGCGCAGGTGCAGCCCCTGCCCGCAGACACAATCCCCTTCTGGCAGAGCAACCAGAAAAGCATAGAAATATGGAAGGGGAGCGCGCACAATTCTCCCGCGTACAACAGCACGGGCGCGCCCACCCTGCAGCACCTTGAAATAGCCTCGGACGGCACGCCGCCTTACATGGTTTGGCAGGAGATGCTCATTCCGGCGGGCGTGAAGGGGAGGTCTTTTACGCTGAGCTTTGAGGCGTGGCCGCGCGCCATGTCGAAATCCTCCGTGCGGGTTTTCGTGAACGGCAAAAAGGTTCTCGACGAGCCACTCAAGGGTGAAAAGGGCAAGTGGACCCTCCACAGCTTCGAGATACCCTCGGTCAATTCCGGAGACAAGGTCAAGATACTCTTTTACGAGGAGGCTTCCGGCGTCTCGTGGCATATAGATTCCGTAAATTTCACCCTTAAAAATTAAGATTAAAAAAATATGAAAATGAAAACAAAACTCATATCACTCATACTCTCCGCGTGCGCCCTCGGCTTTGTGTCGGGCTGCAACAGCGCTTCGTGCGGCGGCGGCTCTTGCGACGCCCCCAAGCTCTCCAGGGAGCAGTTCTACAAGAACGGCAAGTTCGACGAGGCCGCCGCAAAGCAGGCCTATTTCGACATGATGACGCGCTTCGGCATGCCCATCAGCAAAAACATGCGCGAGAACATGTGGGCCACGGACTTCGGCCTGGGAGATTTCCCCGCCGTCGGCATGGGCGGCATATTCTGGGCGCAGGAGAACGAACACGGCGTCTTCGGTCATGAAATCCTCCTTCTTCCCAACCAGATGCTCATTGAGCACTACCACGTCGGCGTGGACAAAGTTCCCCCGAAAAACGAATGCTGGCAGGCGAAGTACGGAGACAGCTACTGCTTCGGCGAAACCGGAGACGAGGCCTCCAAGTATCCCGACATCAAAGTCCCCGCCAGCCAGAAGGCCCACATCACCGTCAGCAAGGTTTCAAAGGCATCCTCCTGCGAAGGCAACGTCGTCTGGCTCAACCGCCTCACAGCCCGCCACTACCAGATTGCCGGCCCCCTCGGCGCCGTCGTCACCGAGTATGGCTCCTTCCACAGTCAGGACGGGGTCAAATTCACCAACCCCAGCGTCAAGTTCTAGCAACTTGTTTGGCGCCTAGCGTCGTTGCTTCAAAAATTCCACACAGGTCACGTACTACATTGTACGCTCTCTGCGTGGAATTTTTTTGCGCCTTGCTATGCATCCAAACCGTGCGCTAGAACGGATTTTAGCGAACGCTTTTCGCGCCTAGCTGCGTGAATAAAGCCGCCTAGACCGCTTGCGTACTACTTGTACGCTACGCGCCCTAGGCGGCTTTATTGTCCTCGCTATGCACCGAAAATCGTTGCGCTAAAATAACGGTGTTTACCTATTGTTTTTAAAAGCACATATAATTGAACCAGCTTACTTTGTTTCAAAAGCGGCTTGCGTGTTGGCGGGTTTATGCGCACAATGCCGGCATGAAAAAGTTTCTTCTTGCCTTGTTGATGTGCGTTCCCTTCGTTTCGTCCTTTGCCGCGGATTCCGCCGCATTTTCCGCGCCGCTCAAAGAGGGCGACGGGAGCGCCAAAAAGGTTCTCGCCGTCTATATCGAAATCGAACCCGAAAAACGCGAGGCGGGGCTTAAGCTTCTCCTGGATTTGGTGGCCGCCACGCAGAAGGAGGATGGCTGCGTTGAATACACTCTCTGGGCGGATTTGAAAAGCCCCAACACTTTCTTTCTTTACGAAGAGTACAAGGATGCCGACGCCTTTGCAACGCACCAGGCAAGCGAACACTTCCAAAGCTTCGTGAAAAAGCGCAAGGAGCTTGGCGGAATCGTGATGCGCGGCAAGGTGATGGAAGTTTCCTCCGCCGTACACAAGGCGCACAAAAAGTAGTACGCGCGCGTTTTACTCGTACCACTTGCGCCACGCGGCCATGCTCTGCGCGAGGGCGTCTTCCACCGGCATGAGCTTCCACGTGTTGTAGCCCTGCAGGCAGACGCCACCCTTGAAGCCGGCCGCAAAGAGGGCGTCGCAAAATTTTTTGATGTCGAAATCCCCGCCGCCAAGGGGCGTTATGATATTGCCCGCTCCGCTTTTTGTTCCGTCCATTCCGCAAACGCTCACGGCCCTGAGCCTTGCGGAAAGCCCCAGGGTGTCTGCGGCCATCTTTTCGGGCTCTATGCTGCGCCCCGCCTTTTTGAGTGCGGCGTATTCGTGCGGCAGGTTGTAGACGATGCCGATATCTTTGAGCGCAAACCCGTCCAGGAATTTCGCGGCGCTTCCGGCGTCCGGAAAATAAAAATTCTCATGCGGGTAAAGCGCAAGGCTCACGCCGCTTTCCGCGCAGGCTTTGGCGACGCCTTCCAGTTCTTTTGCGAGCGCTTCGGGTTGGATGTCGTTTGAACTGCCCCTCACGGAAAGCCAGAGGTCCGCGCCCATGGGCCTGCAGTATTTCAAGATCTCCGAGGTATCCATCGGGAATGCGATTTTGCCGTCCTTGATTTGCGCGCTTACATAAACGGCGTTCGGGCGCACTCCAGCATGGCGCATCTTTGTGAAAAGCTCCTTGCCTTCTCCCATGGAAAGATCGATGAAATTGGGGTCTTCGGAGCTTTGCGCGGGTGCGGCCAGAGCGTCAAGGCGCGGGACCATGCCTGAGAAGCCGAGCCTTGCGGCGAGTTTTACCCTGTCCAATGAAAGCGCCTCCCTCTTTGAAAGGTCCAGCATGGCGGTGTCCATGGCGATGAGTTTTCTTGATGGAGGGAGCATCGCGCGGATTTCAGCGCATAGTTTTTCATCTCGCGTTTTCAGGATTGCAAGAAGCTCCGCGTTTTTGCCGAGCCTTGCCGCAGCTCCCGCCAGCGCGCGCTTCGCTTTGGCGTCAAAATTTTTCATTTCCAGGGCGAAGGCCGCATAAGCGGAGAAATCTTCAGGAGTAGCCGCCGTGCCGAAATTTTCCACGAACACATCTTCAAGTTCGGAGTTTCCTTTTGAAGCCGCGGAACACGATTCAAACAGCTCGGGATTCCCGCGCAATGCGGAGAGCTGTGTTGCGAGTTTTTTATCTTCGAAATTTCCGCCAAGCTTTGCTGTGAGAAACTTTTCAACTTCAATCCCTTCCTGAATTTGCAGCAGTTCAAAGGCGTAGTCCGCGCTGCGCGGTTTGCCGCCTAGCGCGCAGTCCCAAAGTGCGGCCAGCGCGCGGGCGTCAGCCTTCTTTCCAAGCTTTTCAAGGCTCCAAAGCGCGCAGAGCCTTTCGTAGTCGTCATCCGAATTTTCCAGAATGGAGAGGAAACTTTCGCGCGCACCTTCCGCCTTTGCGTATCCCAAAGAAACTATCAAAGCGCACTTTCTGTCTCCCGAAATTTCACCCAGCATTGGTATGAATTTTTCCGCGTCATTCGCGGAGAGTTTGCCCACGCGTTTGCAGGCGGACATGGCTTCGGCGTCGTTTTCGGAAAACATCATCCGCGCCGTCTCTGCATTCTCATCGGAACAGGCGCACAGCAAAAGCGAACAGGAAAATAGGACTGTGAAAAATCTTTTCATGTCAGGCGTCGCTTAAAATGTCGAAGGGCTTTCTGTACGCGCGTGCGCGCATTGAATTGGCTTTGGCATCGTCCGCAAAGCCGTCGCCGGCGATGTCCAGCGGGCGTTCCAGCGTCATGGCGATGTCCGCGGCGTGCAGGGGAAAGCAGAGGTCTTTGAGCGCCCGCGCGTCGAGATAGAGAGCGCGCCCGCAGCGGATGTTGTCTATGAAATTCTGCTGCTCCTGCAGCTTCTCACTGCGGTAGCGGACGTCTGAGGGCTTAAGCAGCGCGTGGAGGATTTCCGGAGAGCTGGCCGTAGGTTTCTGGTTGAAGGCGGGGCTTTCAACCCATCCCTTTTCGCCCGTAATTCTGAAAGACGTTTCGCCGCTGTCCATGAAAATGCGCGCGCCGTTCTTGTAGTCGAACCGCAGCGAGAAATCGTACGGGATGTCGTAAAGCCCCTTCAGGTATTTGGGCTTCGAAAGCGGGGCGACGCGCACGGGCTTGGGGGCGTCTCCGTCTATCGCCAGCTGCGCGATGTCGAACATGTGTGTGCCCCAGTCCGAAAGCAGTCCTATGCCGTACATCTTCTGCCAGCGGAAATTGTAATGGCAGCGCTCCTTCTGGTAGGGTGCGGCGGGGGCGGGACCCTGCCAGAGTTCGTAGTCGAAAGTCGGCGGGATTTTCTCCTCGCGCTTTTCGACGTAGGCGAACTGCTTGTAGCGTATCGGTATTCCGACGTTCGCGCTGACGAGTTTTCCGAGGCGCCCGTTGCGAGCAAGATCCAGCATTCTTACGTAGTTCGGCAGGGCCCTGTCCTCTATTCCCGCCATGAACGATTTTCCGCTTTTTAAAACTTCGCGCTCAAGAAGCGCGCCCTCCTCGAGGCTCGCGGTGGGCTTCTCGCTGAACACGTGCTTGCCCGCGCGCAGCGCCATGACGGAGAGGGGCGCGTGCCAGTGGTCGGGCGTGGAAATCACGACGGCGTCTATCGCGGGGTCGCTTATGACATTGCGGAAATCCTGCACGCAGCGTTTGGCGTCCACTTCAATTTTGTGCTCTTCAAGAAGGCGTTTGCGCGCGGTTTCAAGGCGCTCCAAATCGACGTCGCAGAGCGTGCCTATCTGAACCTCCTTGATTTTTTTGAAGTTCATCAGGTTGACGCCGTAGCCGTGGCCGCCCACGCCTATGAAGCCGACGCATATCCTGTTCGACGGCGCAACGCCGCCGCCCAGGCCCAGCGTCTTAGCCCTGACTATCTGCGGCATGGCGAAGGCCGCGCAGCCGGAGAGCGCGAGCGTCTTCAGAAACTTTCTGCGGCGGATTTTGCGGTCTGCCATATCGCTATTTCTCTATTCCTATCTGCGCGGAGGGTGATTTGAATTTGCTGCCGTCTTTGCGTATGCCTTCAATCTGGAACTTCGCGCCTGTCACGCCCGAGGGCATGTGCACGGAGAATTCGTAGGGGTATTCGCCGCACTTGAGCGTCTGCGCCTTTCCGTTTGAATCCGTGATTTTCAGCGTCACCTCCTTGAAGCTTTGCGATGGCGCGTCAAGCCATACGAAGGCGTCCCAGAAGCGCGGGTCTATCTGTATGGCCTCCGCGCGCAGGCGCACCTTGTCTTCACATGCCACGTTGACTGAATCAGCCTCCGCTTTCTTCTCCGCTTCAAAAGTTTTGTGCGACTCCACGTTGATGTCTAGGCCCTCAACCATCAGCACCATCTGCGCGCGCGGCCCCAGCGTGAGGCTTCCGGCGTTGTTTTCAAGTTTCTGCACTGCGCCCGAGGGAAGCAGCTTGGCGCTTTCAAAACCCTTAGCTCCCTTTGAAATTTTTGAAGGGTTGAATGAGAGCGTGAATGTCTGCATTTCCTGGGACTGGTTTGTAAGGATGACGAAGAACTTGTCCGCCGTGTGCGCGCAGAGGTGGTTTATCTGCGGGTTGTCCAGCTTCACCAAATCCTTTGCAAGCCACATCCACGCGCCTTCATGGCCGTGGATTTTTCCGGGCTTGTGGCCGTATATCTGGTAGTCGAAAAAGGCGTAGCCGAACTGCTTCAGGCTCGGGAACGAGATTTCCCCGTTTGAGCGCAGCACGGTGTCCGCCACGAGGTAGTCTATCGCCCAAGAGAGGTGCACGGGCAGGTGGTGGTAGTATATGTAGCCGAGGTCTGGGCCCTTATACGGGTACTGCGGGTCATGCTCTATGTCGGTAAAGTCCGTATAGTAGTAGCCCGGGTAGTTGCCCCAGCGGCCCAGCACGGCGTTGCGCGCGTAGGTTTCAAAGGTCTTGTCCTTCGTGTACTGTGCGAGGCGCAGGAAGGCGGGCGCCCACGGCGCGTTCATTATCATGCGGCCGCCCTGGTCCCTGTGCGCGTACGTCGTCGGCTGCTCAAAGCCGAGCCCCACGTTTGAAACCTTCCACGCGTCAACCTCGTGCTCCTTGAAGGCGCCCGCTTCAATCGGGAAACCGAGGCGGAATTTTTCCGCGCCCTTGTAAAGCCACATGTGCGGCTTGTCCAAGCCGATTTTCCCGTCCTTGTGGATGACGGCCTTCTGCGAGAATTTCGGCTGCGTCCATATTCCCGTCATGAGGCTGTGCGCGCCCTTCTGCGCGGCGTCAAGGTAGCGGGGCTCTCCGGTGATTTCATAGAGCCTCAAAAGCGCCTGCCAGTGCGGAACGTAGGAGACGAGGAAGAAGGGGTTGACGCCTATGTCATCGGTGTAGGGTACGTCGATATTCCGTTTGATGAAGTTGTCCGCGGCGTCCATCGCGCGCTGCAGGTCCGCCTTGTCCTGCGTGTATTCGTAGCGGGCTATGGTGTCCGCAAAGGCGGGAGCGTTGCTGCCGATTTTCTCCTTGCCGTCCGGGAAGGCTATCTCAAAGAATTTCGGCGTGAGCCTGTTTGAGAGCTCCCAGAGGCCGGAGTACGAGGCCGCGCCGAACATCGGGATGGGGCCCGACATGTTTCCCTTGGGGTAGTGCCCCGTGGCTTCGGGGATGGGCGAGAAGTGCTCGCTGTGCCTTGATAGCGAGAACTCCATGGTGGGCAGCGCGCGTTTTTTATAAATCTCGTAATTGCCCGTGAGCCTGTAGAGCGAGAGCGGCGTGAGTATAGTGGAGTTGCTGGAGCCGTTGAGGCTTTCAATCTGGTATGAGCCTTTCGCGCGCGTCCACCAGCCGCCGTAGTCGTCATCCATGTAGAGGTCTATCATGTTGAGGACGGATTCCGTAAGCGAAGTGAGAGTGTTCTCGCGGTAGTCCTTTAGGCCGTAAATGTTATCGGCAACATTCCTGTACGCGCCGTACCATTCGGAGTTCTGAACGATTATGTTGAAGGGGAATTTCACCGCCTTGCCGGCGTGCGCAATCGAATGCTCCGTGCCGATAATGGGCCCGTATATCGTCGGGTGAACTTGGCTCTTGGCGTCTTTGATGTGCTTATCGTAGCGCGATTTCACAGGCGTTGGGAATTCGAACGGGACGTAGTCCGCATCTC
>JAVBSZ010000229.1:0-5157 GCA_031556415.1 Opitutales bacterium
GGTCTTGCCGTTTGCCACGCATTCAATCATCGCGGCGCCGTTGGGGCCTTCCACCACTTTATAAGGGAGGTTCTTGGCCTCCTCCAAAACTTCCGAATACTTTCTGCCTATGAGCCTCTTTGCAGAATAAATAGTGTTAGACGGGTTTGTCACCGCCTGACGTTTTGCCGACTGACCCACAAGCCTTTCGCCCGTCTTTGAAAACGCGACGACGCTGGGAGTTGTCCTTGCGCCCTCCCTGTTTGGAATCACCGAAGACTCTCCGCCCTCGATCACCGCCATGCAGGAATTCGTTGTACCTAAGTCTCTGCCTAATATGTTACTCATGCCATTTTTTAAGCACGCCCCGTGCCAGAATTAATATCCTTAACTTATATGCCTAATTTTAAATGAATTAAGAATACATACCGCTTAAAACAGACAGCGCATCTGCCTCAAAAAACCGACAACTGCGCCATTTTGACACAGCCGCACACGCCGTTTTGGCACAGTCGCCGCGCTTGGCAGCAAGACCTTTTCCATTTTTGATATAGACATATCATAAAAAAACATTGATATAATTCCCAGTACGTTTAGAATTTAACGCAGTTGAAACAATATTTCATATCGAACAGCAAGGATTGTATATTATGGAAAAGAAAAACGGGATAGACAGGCGGACTTTTGTGAAGGCGGGCGCGCTTACGGCGGCCGCCGCGGCGCTGCCGAGGTATTCTTTCGGCGCGGTCAAGGGCGACGACACAATCAGAGTGGGCGTCGTCGGCGTGGGCGTGCGCGGCAAAGGCGCGGTAAAAGAGGCGCTTCTGGCCGACAAGAACCTGAAGGTGGTGGCGCTTGCGGACGTCTTCCAGGACAGGATGGACGCCGCAACGGAATACCTTGAAGGCAAATATTTGGACGGTATGAAAGACCGTTATGACGTTCCCAAAGAGCGCCAGTTCGTTGGCGTTGACGCCATAGACAGAATGCTGCAGCTTGGCGAGCTCGACGCCGTGGTGCTCTGCACCCCGCCCGTTTTCAGGCCCTACGAAATCAAGAAGGTTCTGGACGCCGGCAAGCACGTCTTCGCCGAAAAGCCCGTCTGCGTTGACGCCACGCAGGCGCGCTTCATTGAGGACGAGCTCATCGCCCTCGCAGAAAAGAAGGGCCTCTCCATGGCCGGCGGCACGCAGGGGCGCTTCCTCGAACCCTTCGTAGAAGGCATGAAGCGCATGCAGGACGGCCAGATTGGCGAAATCGTCAACGCGCAGTGCTATTATTATTGCGACTCCTATCTTGAGGGCTGGTCAACGCCAAAGGTGATGAAGCCGACCGATATGGAATACCAGATACGCCGCTGGCTTGCCTTCATCTGGGCGAGCGGAGACCAGTACGTGGAACAGCACATCCATACTATCGACATCTGCATGTGGGCGCTGGGCGACGGTTCGCCAATCGAAGTGCTCGGCAGCGCGGGGCGCGACGTCTCCCTAAGCTGGCCCTTCCAGGGCGACAGGTGCTCCCACTTCACCGTGGATTACGACTTCGGAAAGGGCCTCCACATGAACAGCTTCTGCCGCCAGGAAAACGGCAGCGCCTCCCTACCCTACGTGGCGCGCATATTCGGCACGAAGGGGATGCTTGAGCTCCCGCTCATAGGCAGCACGAAGATAATCGGCGAGAACCCGTGGGTGTCCGCCAACAAGGCGAACAACGCGGCGGGCCAGGTGGCAAAGCAGGCGGTGCTTTACGAGGCGATGCGCAGCGGAAAGAGGCTGGACAACGTCAAGACGCTGCTCAACTCAAACTGGGTTGCGATAGCGGGGCGCGAGGCCGCCTATGCGGGCAAGCGCTTCAAGTACGACTGGATCAAGCGCTCAAAGCAGGACTTCCTCCCCGAGGGCAAGTACGACCTGGGCAAGAGGGACATCACGCCCGTGCCGAGCCCGAGCACGTACAAACTTGTTTAATTCAAATTAAACTAGATTTCCAAAAATTTAATGGATATGTTTCACGACATATCCATTTTTTTTTGAATCACTCACAAGCCGCATTATGATTTTTTCACGTACCGCATTCATTCTGAGCACCGCCCTTTTCTGCCTGACAGCGGAGGCGAAGATAGACCGCATGGCGGTAGTCTCGCGCCACAACATTGAGCTGACATCCTCGCCCGAAGAAAGCCCGCAGCCCGCAGCCGAAGCGAACGCCTCCTTCCGCGCCCAGCTGAATGCAATTTCCGAAAAAAGCCACAGCCAGGTGGGCAACGGGAACTTCGCGTTCAATATGGACATCACGGGGCTGCAGACCTTCCACCCCTTCAACACGCTCTCCAACTGGGGGTGGCACGAGCTCCCCCTGCCGGAAGGCAAAAAGCCGGAAGACTTCAAAGGCGCGGAGTGGGACTACGGCGGCCGCAAAATCAGGCTTGAAGTGGACACGCCCGAAGAGGCCGCGCTCTCAAGGTGGCTTGCGGCGAACCCGCACAGGTTCAACCTCGCGCGCGTGGGCTTCCTGATGACCAAAAGCGACGGGACGCCCGCTACGGAAGCCGACCTCAAAAACGCGAAGCAGAAGGTGGATCTGGCGACGGGCATAGTCGTGAGCGAATTTGAGTTCGATGGAGAGAAGGTCTCCGTCAAAACCGCCTGCGCTCCGGACAGGGACTGCATAGCGGTCGAGGCAAATTCCAAGCTCATAAGGCGCGGGCAGATAAAGCTTTTTGTAGACTTCCCCTACGGCGAAAGCAGATTTTTTTCAGACCACGTTGGAGACTGGAACAGCCCGGAAAAGCACTCCACGCACCTTTCGCGCGCCAACGGCAAAAGCGCTTCGCCCGAATGCTTTGACTTCATATTCTGGAGAAAGGCTGACGCCCTGCTGTACCGCGCGGACCTTTCATTGAGGGACATGGGCGGCGTCATGCGCACGGGGCACAGGTTCGTGTTCGACTCCAAAAGCGACGAGCTGAACTTCACCCTCGCATTCTCAAAGGCTGAAAATTTCCCGACGCGGGAGGAGATGGAAAAAAATTCCGCCCTTTCGCTGCAATTTGAAAACGACGCCATCGTGCGCGGCTCAAAAGCTGCGGGAGATAAAAAGTACGATATTGAGAACCCCGCGCCCGAAGCCGTCTTCTCGGACTCCGCGAAAGCCTGGGAAGAGTTCTGGCTCAGCGGTGCGGCCGTGGATTTGTCGGAAAGCACGGACCCGCGCTGGATGGAGCTTGAGCGCCGCATAATTTTAAGCCAGTACCTCATGAGGCTCAACGAGTCCGCGTCTCTCGCGCCGCAGGAGAGCGGGCTTGTCAACAACGGGTGGTTCGGCAGGCTGCACTTTGAGATGATGTGGTGGCACGGCTTCCACAACGCCTACTGGGGCCGCTGGGAGCTCTTCGACGGTTACCATTGGATGTTTAAAAAGTTTCTGCCAACCTCCAAAGAGCGCGCACAGAGACAGGGTTTTACCGGCGCGCGCTGGCCCAAGTGCACTGCGGATTTTGACCGTGAATGGCCCGGCGTAATCCACGCAACGCTCCTCTGGCAGCAGCCGCACCCCATATTCTTCGCGGAGGCGGACTATATTCTGCATCCAAACAAAGAGACGCTTGAGAAGTGGAAGGACATCGTCTTTGAAAGCGCCGAATTCATGGCGGGCTTCCCCGTTTTCAATAAGCAAACAAAATTCTTCGACCTCGGGCCGCCCATGCACCTCGTCTCCGAAAACAGCGACCCGAAGACTACGAAGAACGGCGCCTTCGAACTCGGCTACTGGCGCTACGGCCTGAGCGTCGCGCAGAAGTGGCGCAAGCGCTGCGGGCTTGAAAAAGATGAGAAGTGGGAGAATGTCCTCCAAAACCTCGCCCCGCTGCCGGTGCAGGACGGCCTCTACGTCTCATTTGAAAGCATAGAGGATATGTGGACAAAGAGGAACTTTGAGCACCCCGCCCTCATAGGCACCTTCGGCATGCTGCGCGGAGACGGCGTGGAGATTGAAACCTTCAAGCGCACTTTGGACAGGGTGCACGAGGTCTGGAACCTCAACCGCACCTGGGGTTGGGATTTCCCCATGCTCGCCATGGCCTCCTACCGCGCGGAGAAGTTCGAATATGTTTTGGAGTATCTGCTTACGGACGCGAAGGGCTTCCAGTTTTTCGAGAACGGCCTCGCCACCGGCGGCCCCTTCCCCTACCTGCCAAGCAACGGCGCCCTGCTGAGCGCCATAGGGCTGATGTGCTCCCAGGTTTCCGAGGGCGAAGGCTCGCTCTCCCTGCCCGCGCCCGAAGGCAAGGAGGTCAGGATAAAGTTCGAGGGCTTCAAAAGGTTCGAATAGCGGAATTCTGCAGCGGTAAAAAAACGTCAAAAAAAATCCCAAAGGGCGCTTGACAAAATAGAAACGATAATCATTATTATTTTTAAAAAGCAGAAAACGGCGCGCTCCTGCCGGGAGCGGCGCGCGGAGCGGATGAGATTTCAAGATGAACTATTCGGCGCAGAGGGAGGCGATTTTAACGCTTATGCAAAGCGGGCGGCTTGACCACCCCACCGCTGACGCCGTCTTTGCGCAGATGCGCAGGCGCCATCCAAGAATCAGCCTGGCAACCGTATACAGGAACCTCAACCTGCTTGCGGAGAACGGGGACATTTTGAAAATCGAGGCGCACGGGGGGCCCGAGCGCTTTGACCACCAGACGCACGCCCACGCCCATGCCGTCTGCAAAATTTGCGGAATGACTGCGGATTTTTCCGCCCAGTACGTGAATTTCAGGCTCACAGCAATAGCGCGCGCAACGGGCTTCAAAATAGATTCCGCACAGACCGTGCTCAGGGGAATCTGCGGGGCCTGCGCGGAAAAATCCTCTTAACGGCATAGAATTTAACATCAATAAAGACAAATATTATGGAAAAGAAATCAGTAAAAGGGACAAAAACGGAAGCCAACCTCCTCAAATCATTTGCGGGGGAATCACAGGCGAGAAACAGGTACACCTATTTTGCGTCCGTCGCAAAGAAGGAGGGCTATGAGCAGATCTGCGCGCTCTTTACGGAGACTGCGGACAACGAAAAGGAGCACGCAAAGCGTTTCTTCAAATTCCTCGAAGGCGGAGACGCAACTTTTACGGCAACATTCCCGGCAGGAATTATCGGCACAACAAAAGAGAACCTCAAACATGCCGCC
>JAVBSZ010000120.1:0-4894 GCA_031556415.1 Opitutales bacterium
TCCGCAAGCCCCGCGGCCACAATCGTAATAGGCATGATAAAGGCGGATGACAAATCGGTCATCGCGGCCGTTACCAAGATGTCGCAAATGAAGACCATGCGCGAAGACGGCCTGCTCGTGGTCGAAATCAGCAACAGCAACCCCGAGCTTCTGAGCTTTGAAAAATATGCTAGGAACGCCGCAAAGAACTACGCCAAGTACCCGAGCGCGCATGACGCAAAGGTCATCCTCTTCGCGGAGGAGGCCACGCTCAAGGACATAGAAAAACTTGCGCTGGATACGGCCGCGGAGATGAAGTTTTCCACAAAGCTCATCCCCGCGCTCGTGGATCTTGTGCGGCAGTTTGATTATATGGAAATCGCGGTCAATTTCACCGCGCAGACGGCAGAAGTTGACGGCATGCTGAAAGCCAAAGACGGCAGCGATGCCGCGCAAATTTTCAACAGCATTTCAAAGCGCATGCCCATAAGCGAAGCGGGCTTTCTTGATTCCAAATCCTTCCTGAATATCCAGGGTTCGCTCGATTATGCGGGCGTGTCGGAGCGCATGGTGAAGCTCTTCACCCCCATGACGGAAGCCATCTACGCCGAGAACGCAAAAGCCGCAAACGCGGAAGCGCTCAAACTCTACGGCAAGATGTCTGGAACCTTCGCTTACGACGTTGATATGAACCCGGCCTTCTTTGAAGGCGACGCTTCGCACAGCCCTATGGGAATTACGAGCGCATCCAAGGCGGAGATATCCTTCGCAGAAATTTTCGCATCCTATGACTTCTTCGCAAAGGCCATGTCTCCGGAAATTCTGAACACCACCCTTAAAATGGGCAAGGACGAGTTCAAATCCTCAACGCGCCTGGCAAACAGGAAGGCCGCCTTTGATGGCGGGGAATACGGCGTTTTCACAATGCAGACCACGAGCGACACACCCGTCATGGGCGAAGGCGCGACGTTCAAGAAGGAGTCCGTTGAAGGCCCCGAAAACAACACCTTCTACGCCGTGAAAAACGGATACCTTTTCACCGCGACATCGGAGGAATCTTTGGCGAAAATATTGAAGAAATCGCCTTCGTCAGAGCCTAAGGCTCTCGACTGCGACATCATCGCAAACGTGGACATGAAGGCCCTCTTCGCCGCCATTACGGAGGCTTCGGAGGCGGACGACGTCACGAAGGCTAAGCTTGCAAAAATAGCCTTCCCGTCGGTCCAGAAGAAGGTATTCTTCGGAAATTCGGCGGTGTCTTCAAAGGCATTCATTCCGGCAAAGCTGGTAAAATCAATCATTAAATACCAGGAAATATCCGAAGGAGCTAACGCTTCGGCGCCCGCAATACAGCAAAATGGAGAATAGTACCGACATACTCTCGCAAATGGACGCTCTCGTCTTGGGGCTCAAGGAACGCCCTTCATGGGACGAGTACTTCATGGCGGCGGCCATACTGATTTCCTCGCGCTCCGCCTGTGAGAGGCTGAACGTCGGCTGCGTGATAGTCAGCGCGGGGGAGCATTCCAACAGGATAATAGCGGCGGGCTACAACGGCTTTCTGCCGGGTACGGCCCACGTCTCGCGCGTGCGCGACAGCCATGAAATGGCCACAGTCCACGCCGAACAGAACGCCATTACCGACGCCGCGCGGCGCGGGGTTTCCCTCAGCGGCGCCATGGCCTACATCACCCACTTCCCCTGCGTGCACTGCGCAAAGCTGCTGGCGGCGGCGGGCGTCAAAAAAATCAAATACCGCCACGATTACAGGAACGACCCCATCGCCGAAGAACTTCTGCGCGAGGCCTCCGTTTCCGTCGAAAAAATATGAAGAAGAGCTATGATGAAAAATCATGGAGCTTTCTCATCGCCTCGCCCTCCTTTGAGGGCGCGGTATTCGAGGAAAGCGTCATACTGCTCATAGACGACACCGACGACGGCGCTTTCGGAATAATCCTCAACAGGCCCGAAGACAAAATTCTTAAAAATCTGGACGCCTCCTTTTCAGAAAGCCTGCTTGGGGACCTCGAAGTTTTTGAAGGCGGACCCATCGCAAGGGAAAATCTGAGCTTCGCCCTCTGGATGCGCACCGACGGCGACGAATGCGGAAAATTTTCATTCGGCGTCAAGCCCGAGAGCGTGCTCGAGGCGCTTGCGAGCGACCCCGAGGCGAAGGCCGCAGCCTTCCTCGGCTATGCGGGCTGGGCCGCCGGCCAGCTGCAGGGGGAAATTGACGAAGGAGTATGGCTGCTTTCGGATGTGGATATGGATTTCGTTTTCAGCACCGCGCCCGAAGTCCTCTGGAAGGAAGCCCTGCTGCGCCGCAACCCCGAATTCAGGGAACTCCCCCTTCCGGAAACGGACGAGCTGGGAGACAATTAAAAACGACGCCGTTTAAACGTCCGCGCGTCAGGCGCAAAAAAAAGACCTTCCCATTTTGAGAGGAAAGTCTTCTTTTTTTTCTGGAGCCGATGAGATTCGAACTCACGACCCCCACAATGCCATTGTGGTGCTCTTCCAACTGAGCTACGACCCCGAAAAAAATGTTAAAGATCCGCATACCCAGAGAGGGGGTCGAACCCTCACGACCGTGAGGTCGACGGATTTTGAGTCCGTTGCGTCTGCCGATTCCGCCATCTGGGCATGAATTTAAGGTACCTAAAATCTGTAAAATAAAAACAAAGTCAAGAGTATTTCGGGATAAAATTCTTGAAAAATTTTCAGCCCTGCTAAAGCATCGCAACCGGAATATGGGAGCGCAAAAACATCTGCTCGTAGACGGCTGGAACGTCATTCACCGCAGCAACGCGATGAAGGCGCTTCTTCTGCATTCCGACGAGGCCGCCGCGCGGTGCGCGCTTGCCGCTTTGCTCGCCCCCATTCACGACGCCCTGGGCATGCGCGTTACGATAGTGTATGACGGCAGGGGCGATGAAATAAAGATAGCGCGCCTGGGCCGCCACCTGACCTTTTCCGAAGTCTATACGCCAAGCTGCCTCAGCGCGGATGAGCTCATAGAGCAGGTCTGCGCCTCCTCAAAGGAGCCCGAGAGCCTTGCGGTTGCGAGCGACGACAACATGGTGCGCCTGACGGCCTCCTCTTTCGGCGCCGAGACGCTCTCCGTCGAAACGCTTTTCGGGATGGGTGAATCGTCCTCGTCTCAGATTTCAACGTCGGCAAAGACGAACGCGCGGCACAATGACTCCGCATGGCGCTCTGCAAATTCAACCAATCCGTTCAGCGCGCTCGACGAGCTTGCGGCGGAACTCAAGGCGTTGGAGGCCCTTGTCTCCAAAAGGCGCGAAGAGGAAAAAGTCCTTAAGCGCACGCAAAAAAAGGCGGCGCAAGCGGCGTCTCAAGAAGACGCTCCGGGCTTTGCCGAACTTTTGGATGGAAAGAAATCTTCCGAGGGAAAGCGCCCCAAGCTCGGCATGTCCAAACTCAAAAAAACCGACGGCAAAAAGCGCAGTCTTAAAAGCCTGGACGAACTCAAAAAATCCCTCTTTAAAAAGAAGCCGTAAATATTA
Organism: Opitutales bacterium; assembly: GCA_031556415.1. Lineage (GTDB taxonomy): Bacteria > Verrucomicrobiota > Verrucomicrobiia > Opitutales > Intestinicryptomonadaceae > CALXQW01. The sequence goes on from JAVBSZ010000120.1 coordinate 3,507, forward strand.
TCGGGCCTGGGGGGAAAATCTCTTTTTCAAAATTTCAACCAGACTTTTTGCGACGGCGCTTTTCGAAGCCATGGGGATATGGATTTTCTCTCCGCCGCGCATAATCAGCGTCAAGGCGTTGTCGTCGGAAGCGAAGCCGCCCTCGCCTTTGCAGACGGTGTTTGCCGCAATGCAGTCCAGATTTTTTTCCTCGAGCTTCCGGCGGGCGTAATCCTCAACGTTGTCGGTTTCGGCGGCAAAGCCGACAAGTATCTGCGAAGCCTTGCGTGCGGAAAGCGTTTTGAGAATGTCGCGCGTGGGTTCAAACTCCACATTGAAATTCATCCGCGACTTTTTGACTTTGGAGCTTTCGCACACCTTCGGTTTCATGTCGCTGACGGCGGCCGACATTATCAGAATGTCGCAGGCGCCAAAGCGCGCGGAAAGCGCTTCGTACATTTCATCCGCACTCACTACGTTGGATGTTTCGACTCCGTCCGGATTTTTCAGATGCGTGGGCCCGAGCACAAGCTCAACCTCCCAACCCGCATCCCTGCACGCTTCGGCGATTGCAATGCCCATCTTGCCGGTCGACGGGTTGCTGACAAACCGCACGGGGTCAAGGTGCTCCCGCGTGGGCCCCGCGGATATCAGGCAGCGTATTTTTTTCATGCGCCCAACTCTTCAAATGGCTTAAAAATTGTCAAAGCTTGTTTTTTTGCAAATTTGCGTTGACATTGCGCGCTTTTGCAAAAAAATCACGCGTTTAATTTAATTAGAAATACAAGATGGCAAATATAAAATCTTCACAGAAAGACGTTCGCAGAACAGCGCGCAGGACCGAGGAAAACCGCACGGTCCGCAGCCGCATCAAAACGCTCAGCAAGAGCGCAGGCACGGCAAAAGACGCTGCGGAGCTCAAGGCCTCCGGCGCCGCCCTCGCTTCCGCCATGGACAAGGCCGTTAAGAAAGGCATAGTCCACAAGAACAAGGTTGCGCGCGTCAAGAGCAGGCTTGCAAAGGCCTCCGCAAAGCTCGCCAAATAGGCTTCCGCTTCATTTCTAAGGCGCTGGTTTCTACAAAGACCGGCGCTTTTTTGTTTGCATTGCGCCGAAACGGATTCACCTTCGAAACATGGCACGCGAGTTTAAAATAGGCTTTCCGCCCCCGATGCTTGGCCCCGAACCGGTCAGGCTTGACGTCCTGGAATTCAGGGCGGGGAAATTCGCCGTCATCGCAAAGCCCGCAAACGTCCTTCTGGAATCCGACATTTTCAACAAGAGCACGGCTAATATTATTTCCGGCCTTAAAGCGCAGGAAGGCAAGCCGGAACTTTCCCCGCTTGAAATCGAAAAGCCCTTCTGCGTGCATCATCTTGATTGCGAGATGTCGGGCGCGGCCCTGATAGC
>JAVBSZ010000070.1:0-8579 GCA_031556415.1 Opitutales bacterium
CGTCTTACCCCTTCGGCGCGTTTGCTTAGGCAAACGTATTTCCCCAAAGCTTCACAAATTAAATCGCGCAGAATTAACACGCGCTTCACTTCGTGAACTTTGGTGATTTGCGCCTGCTTCTTCATCCAAAACGTGCCGCCAAAATAACGGAATATCTCAAACAAAAAGCCCCGCTTTCAGAGCGGGGCTTTTTTGCGCATACAGTCATGCCGTAAGGTATGGCACTGTTTAAGCTGTAATACGGGGTTTGCGCTTAAGCGCGCGTTTAAAAAAAATGGCGTCGGGGAGGTGTAAGCCGAATTCTGTGCTCTCGCCGCCGTATTGGCTTTGAGCTGCATTCATTTATCTGCGCGAAGAATGCTTGCGCGCTCTTCCGCGCCCCTCCGAAGAGGGTGCGACATACCCGAGGCATTGGTGGACGAGCAGCCCTGCCTCCTATTTTGTCTTGCACCGGATTGGGTTTTCCATGCCCCGAAGATTGCTCTTGCGGGCGGTGGGCTCTTACCCCGCCGTTTCACCCTTGCCTTGCGGCGGTCTAGTTTCTGCGGCACTTTCCATGGACGGGCCTTTGCGGCGCGCCCCCCGCCTTTTCAGACGGAATCCTGCTCTGCGGTGTCCGGACTTTCCTCTCCATGAGAATGAACCCAGGGAGCGAATGCACGCTCCCCGACATTGTTGAATCTTCACAATCCGCCCCTCATGGGCAAGCTAAATCTGGATTTCATTTCAACTCGGACAGGCTCCAGATCCGGAATGGTGTGTTGTCTGATTTTTTACAAAAAAACGACCGCGCTTTGCGGCCGTCGTGTAAGTTAAAGTGTTTGGGGCTGGACGGTTAAGCGTCGCCGTCGTCGCCTATGGACTGCACTGGGCAGGCTTCCATCGCGTCGTTGCAGAGCGCGGTTTCCTCCGGATTGGAGGGCTGCTTGGAAACGAAGCTGTATCCGTCGTCGTCGCGGCCGAAGAAGTCCGGCGCAGTTTCGCGGCAAAGGTCGCAGTCAATGCACTGGTCGTCGACATAGAACTTGCCGGGTACGTTTTTCTCCCATTTGGTGTCTTTATTAGCCATAATGAGCATGAATCTAGCCTGCGAGCGGCCATCCGGTCAAGCAAATTTCAACCGTTTGAGGCAGTTTTTATTCGCCGCGCTTTTTGTTTGTAAAAGCGTACGCGCTTTTAATAATCGTCAGTTTCAATGAAAAGGGGACTTTTTATAACGTTCGAAGGCGGCGAGGGCAGCGGAAAAAGCTCGCACATACGAAGCCTTAAAGACTTTCTCGAAGGCGAAGGGCGCGAGTGCGTCATCACGCGCGAGCCTGGCGGCACAGCAATTTCCGAAAAAATACGCGGCCTTCTCCTGCACGAGAAGGCGGGGGAGGCCATGGACGCCCTCACGGAGCTTCTGCTCTTTTCCGCCGCGCGCGCGCAGCATGTGAAAGAGCTTATTCTGCCCGCGCTCGAGGCCGGCAAAACCGTGGTTTCCGACAGGTTTTTTGACTCTTCAACCGCATACCAGGGCGCGGCGCGCTCTCTGGATATGGGCCTTGTGGAGGAACTCAACGGCATAGCCTCCTGCGGGCTCAAGCCCGACATCACCGTGCTTCTGGATATCCCCGTGGAAGTCGGCCTTGCCCGCGCGAAGGGGCGCGACGGCGGAGAGGCGGACAGGATGGGCTCCCAGAAGCTCGAATTTTACAAGGCCGTGCGCGAGGGCTTCCTGCGTCTTGCAGATGAGAACCCCGACAGGTTTCTCGTAGTGGATTCAAGCGGCGAGCGTTCCGCCGTCTTCGCAAAAATACTCGAATGCGTGAAGCAGAGGCTGAAGGCATGAGCGCTTCGGGCAAAAGGGCTTTGGACGTCCTGCTTTCCGCGCAGAAAAACGGCAGGCTGCACCACGCCATCCTCCTTTACGGCGCGGATTTGGCGGAGCTTGAGAGCGTCGCAAAAACGCTCGCGGCTCAGATACTCAAAATGCAGAATGTCGCCAAACATCCCGACCTCTTTGAACTGCGCCCCGAGGGCAAGATGCGCCAGATAAAAATCGGCAGCGATGCGGACAGGACAGGCGGCGAATGGCCCCCCAACAGCATGCGCCGCCTCCTGCACGAGCTGCGCCAAAGCTCGAACCAGGGCGCGGGCAAGGTAGCCATAATCTACGAGGCGGACAGGATGAACATCCCAACCGCCAACGCCTTTCTTAAAACTTTGGAGGAGCCTTCGCGCGACACCACCATAATCCTGCTCACGCAGCGTGTCAACGATTTGCTGGACACTATCCGCAGCCGCTGCATCAACATGCGGGTTGACTGCCCCGTAGTGCGCCTTGAAGACGCCGACTGGCGCGAGTGGCTTGCGGACTACTGCGCGTGGATAGGCCTTCTTTCAAAGGGGATAGGCAAAGAGCTCACGGCGGGCGGCGCCGTCATGCGCTGCTACGCCCTCTTAAGCCGCTTTGACGCCATCCTCACGCGCCTTACGGACGAAAAGAGCGACATCTCCGAAGAGTCTGCGGGAGAGCTCGCGGATGATTTATTGGACGCCATCGTGGCGGGTGAGCGCAGGGCGCTGCGCAAAAAACTCCTCGCGGAAATCGAAGAGGGCACCGTTGAAAGCGCGCTTGGGGCCCTGGGCGGGGAGAAGTCCGCGCCGCGCCTTGCGCGCGCTCTTGAGGAACTTGAAAAGTGCTCGGGCTTCATGGAACTCAACATGCAGGACGCCCCCGCGCTCGAATACTTCATGCTGGCAAGCCTGAAAATCTGGGCGGCGAAATAGGGCTGAAGCGGATAGGTTTTGCATTCCGCCGCGCCGCCGTTAAAATAAAATCTGACAGATATGGACATTAAAAAACTTTTTTTGGAAAACACGGCGCGCACGCGCGCTTACTTCAGGCAGGGCGAAGTGAACGTTGGCGTTTGCCGCGTTGCGCAGTCTCCGACATACAAGGAGGGCAAGGTGCTCAAGGAAAACCCGCCCGTATTCATTTACGACACCGCCGGCGCGTGGGCTGACGAAAGCTTCCACGGCGACATTTCAAAGGGCCTTCCCGACATCCGCAGTAAGTGGATTCAGGCGAGGGGAGATAGCGAAGTTGCGGGCAAATCGGCGCAGAGCGAAAAGCACTCCTTCGGCGGCAGGCCCATACGCAAGGCCGTTTCAGGCAGTCGCCTCACGCAGATGCATTACGCAAAAAAGGGGATAATCACGCCCGAGATGGAGTATGTGGCAATCCGCGAAAATATCGCGCTGCAAAACGGCGTGCAGGACAGGATGGGCCCCGCTCAGCCGCGCAACAGCCTGCTCATTCAGCACCGCGGCAACTCCTTCGGCGCGAACATCCCGCGTGAAATCACTCCGGAATTCGTCCGCAAAGAGGTGGCGGCGGGCAGGGCGATAATCCCCGCGAACATCAACCATCCGGAGCTTGAGCCGGCCATAATAGGCAGGAACTTTCTCGTCAAAATCAACACGAACATAGGCAACAGCGCCGTGGCCTCTTCAATCCCCGAGGAGGTTGAAAAAATGCTCTGGTCAATAAAGTGGGGTTCAGACACGCTCATGGATTTGTCCACGGGCAAGGACATCACAGAAACGCGCGAGTGGATTTTGCGCAACTGCCCCACGCCCGTGGGCACCGTCCCGCTCTACCAGGCGCTTGAGCGCGCGGGCGGGGTTGTTGAAAACATCACGTGGGAAATTTACCGCGACGTCCTCATAGAGCAGGCCGAGCAGGGCGTTGACTATTTCACCATACACGCGGGCGTGCTGCGCGAATTCCTGCCAATAGCCGCCGGGCGCATGACGGGGATAGTCTCGCGCGGCGGCGCCATCATGGCAAAGTGGATGATGACGCACAAGCAGGAGAATTTCCTCTTCACGCACTGGGACGAAATCTGCGAAATCATGGCCGCCTACGACGTCGCGTTTTCCATTGGAGACGGCCTGCGCCCGGGTTCATGCGCCGACGCCAACGACGCTGCCCAGCTCGGGGAACTCAAAGTGCAGGGAGACCTCTGCCGCCGCGCCTGGAACTACGACGTCCAGGTCATGTGCGAGGGCCCGGGCCACGTCCCCATGCAGCTCATCAAGCAGAATATGGACTGCCAGCTTTCATGGTGCGACGAGGCGCCGTTCTACACCCTCGGCCCCGTCATCACCGACATCGCCGCAGGGTATGACCACATCAGCAGCGCAATAGGCGCTTCCATGATAGCCTGGTACGGCACCGCCATGCTCTGCTATGTGACGCCGAAGGAGCACCTCGGCCTTCCCAACAGGGACGACGTGCGCGAAGGCGTGGTCACCTACAAGCTCGCCGCCCATGCCGCCGACCTCGCCAAAGGGCACCCCGCCGCCCAGTACCGCGACAACGCCATGAGCCTTGCCCGCTTTGAATTCCGCTGGCTAGACCAGTTCAACCTTTCGCTGGACCCCGAGAAGGCGCGCGCCTTCCGCGGCCTCGACGGCAACGTTGACGACGCCAAAACCTGCGCGCATTTCTGCTCCATGTGCGGGCCCAAGTTCTGTTCCATGCGCATCAGCGAGGAAATCTTGGCGCAGAAGTTCGTTGCTTCGGATGATTGACGACCAGTCATGTACTTTAAATCCAAGGGATAGGCTCACTGCGTAGCAGTTGCCGAACACCAAAGTTTGCAAAGCAAAGCTTTGGGGAAGTATGCGGCTTCAGCCGCACCCCGAAGGGGCGACACGAGCACCGCTGTGCGAGGGAGTACAAAGTTGCCCTTCATTTGGCGGCGCTCTAAGCGCCTACACTCCTGCCCGCAACATCCTTGCGCCTGCCTATTGGGATATGCCTTAGCCTCTCGAAAAAATCTTAACGGGAATTATTTGTCGAAAACCACTATGCGGAAGCCGAGCATGCGGCTTCTTGATATGTTCTGTTGGAGTTCTGCAGGGAAGTCCGCAAGGGCGTTGGTGCTGCTTTGAGCATTGCCGCCGACTTCGTAAATGACAGTCTGGCCGTTCCGCGTTTCGGCGGCGAGTTCGGAAACGTTTCCGAGTATGTCGAAAAATCCGCTTGCGGAAGGCTCTTTTGTGGCCACTTCATGCGGCTTGAGGTCGGAGTTGTCCACGTTCCAGGAAATGGCGTTTATGTCCACGTATTTGAGGCTGCCCAGGCCGCTCTTGTACATTTCCAAACTTGGAAGAGACACCTTTCTGCCCATTATCCACGAGACGCGCTTGCAGAAGTTTTCCACGTCCTCGAGAATTACCGATTCCACCGGAAGGCTGTCTGCGTGCACGCGGCTTGGATTGCTCTGCATGATTTTGCTGTAAAGCGCCTGGGGTATTTCCGTCTTGCACATGCGCACGTCGGGGAAGGAGGCGAGCTGCAGCAGGTTTTTGTCAAGCTCTTCGCGTATCTCCGGAAGCGAGCGCGCCATGAAGTTGAGGTATTTGATTTCCAGAACGGTGTCTTCGGAGATGATCTTGCTTTCCTTAAACTCCTTCTGGTAGCGCTCTATCTTTGATATTATGCTGGCGGTTGCGCCGATTACGTCCTCATAGCGGCCTTCGCGGACGGCGGAATCAAGCTCCTTTTTCTGCGAAAGTATCTCCTTGCCGAAGCGCGCGCTGAAGGTGGAGTCGCGCAGGTTGACGAGGCTTTTGAAATTGTCCTCCGAGGCGTGCAGGCTTTTTGGGTAGAGCTTGTTGATGCTCTGCTGCGTTGCGGCCGCCTCACCGTAGTGTTCGGATGCCTCTATGAATTCGGTTTTTCCGGCGGCGGCCTTGGCCGCGGCGGTCTGCTCGCCAAGCTTCTGGAAGAGCGGGGCGCTCTTGAGTGTGTCCATCTGGCTTTCCATCATCCTGATTCTTTGCGGGTCCGAATAGATAGTGTTCGGGAAATCGACGTCCAGCTTCCTTATCTTCTCTATGGCCAGCACATAGTTTGCCTGCGCGGCGAGCCAGTCTTTCCTTTCCTCCGCGGCGCGCGCCGCCTTTTCCGCCTTGAGGCTTTCGTCGTACAGCGGCCTTGCCTCAACCGCGCGCATCTTGCGCTCATACGAGAGCGTCTTTTGGACGTTTTTAAAGTCCGAAAGCGGGAACTCCCTGTTGATTTTGTTCTGAATTTCGTAGATTTCCCCGTAAAGCGCGAGCAGCTCCTTTGGAGGCCTGGCATCCTCGTTGTTGGCGGCATTCGCCTCAAGGGATGCGACCCTTTCGGCAAGCGGCTTGGCTTCCACGTTCTGCATCATGGCCTGGAGGTTCACAAACCTGCTGTTCTGCAGCCTGTCCGTGCTGCCGGTTATGGATATGTAGGTTTCGCGCAGCCTTATGGCGCGGCGGAGCTTTTCAACGTCCTCTTCCGAGACGTTCATAAGGTCTCGCTTCTTGACGAATTCGGCCTCCAGAGCCTCGGATTCCCTCAGGATGGCCGTCTTGTCCTCTATGGACTGGTACGCGTTCTCGTCCTCCTGCAGCGCCGCCTGCGGCTGTGTGAAAGTTATGAGGAATGCGCCGCCTATGATTACGGCCGCCGCAAAGAGTATCAGAAAAAACTTTTTCATCGGGGTGGAATAAAATTTTAGACGCAGTATGCGCATAAAAAGCGCGCGTGTCAAACACCGACCGCGCGCCCTGTCAAATTTCGATAGTCAAGCTACTTGGCCGTCTTGACTTCGATAACGTCGTGCGGGGAGCTTTCGCGCTGGCCCGCGCCCGACACCCTTGAGAAGCGCGCGTTCGCCCTGAGCTGCGAAAGCGTTCCCGCGCCAAGGTAGCCCATGCCGCTTTGTATGCCGCCCGCGTACACGTTCAGAAGCGTATCGAGCGGCGTTGAAACTTCCTTGAGCGCCTCAATGCCCTCGGCGGTGATTTTTGCGGAATTGTCCTTGATGTCGTGCCCGTAGCGCGCGGCGGAGCCGGCCTTCATCGCGGAGAGGGAGCCCATGCCGCGGTACTGCTTGTACATTTTGCCGTTGATTTCCATTATCTGTCCTGGCGCTTCCGGACAGCCCGCGAGGAGGCCGCCGCATATCATGGCGTCCGCCAGGGTGAGGGCCTTGACCATGTCCCCGCTCTTTGTGATGCCGCCGTCGGCTATGATTCTTACGCCGCTTTTCTGCGCCTGCCTGCCGCAGACGTAAAGCGCGCTCATCTGCGGGATGCCCACTCCGGCCACGATTCTCGTCGTGCAGATGGAGCCCGGCCCCTGGCCGATTTTTATGGCGTCCGCGCCCTTGCCTGCGAGGAATTCCACGCCCGCCGCGCTGGTCACGTTGCCCGCGATGATGGAGAGGTCTTTGAAATTCTTGCGCACGAGGGAGACGATGTCGCCCACGCCGCTGGTGAAGCCGTGCGCGGTTGAGATGGCCGCGACGTCCAGCCCCGCGTCAACCAGCGCGCCTATATTCTCCACAATCCGCTTTTCGTCCAGGCTGCCGTCCGGCAGGCGTATGGGGGCGACGGCCGCGCCGCAGAGCAGGCGGAAATTCGCGTCCCTCGACGGGCGCGAGGAGGAGTTGTGCTCGTCCGAAATCCTCTCGATGTCGCTGAGCGTGAAGAGGCCGCAAAGCTTGTCGTTGTCGTCAACCACGAGGAGCTTGTGAACGCCGAAATGCTCGTCAAAAAACGCGTCCGCCGCCGCAATCGGGTCTTTGCCCAGCTTCTTTTTTGAAATCGTGAGAAGGTCCGCGCGCTTGGTCATGGCGTCCGAAACCTTCATCGCCGCATAGCGCTCTTTCACCACGCTGCCCGAGAGCAGGCCAACGAGCTTTTTGTTCTCGTCGACGACAGGGAAGGTGCGGAAGCGGAATTTCTTTTCCTCGATTTTTTTGAGGAGGTCGCCTATGAGCCAGCCCGCCATTGCAGTTACGGGTTCGGGGATGAGGCCGTGTATGTAGTTTTTGACCTTCTGCACCTCAGCCAGCTGCGCCTTAGGCGTCATGTTGTAGTGGATGAGGCCGAGGCCGCCGGCGTTCGCCATTCCAATCGCCATCTGCGATTCCGTCACCGTGTCCATGTCCGACGAAATTATAGGCAGAGAAAGCTTCAACTTTTCGGAGATTGAAGTGTCAAGGCGCGTCTGCTTCGGCAGTATGTCGGAATACTGCGTCGCCAGCGTCACGTCGTCATACGTAAGGCCCAGCCCCGCGTTCTTTTGGAAAAACTCATCCGCATTCAGAAAGAAAATATCGTCCAGGGAATTGCTCATAATCTGCCTTCTTTATAGTTTTATTTCCCCGAAGGGTCTTACCTTATCCCCCATTTTCTGTCAACCTCTTTTTTTTTGGCGAATGCTTTTGGCGATAAATCCATCCTCAAAAAAGGCCCACACAGGTCATGTACTATTTGTACACTCCCAGCGTGGGCCTTTTTCTCGAATGAATTTCTCATCCAAAATCACTGCGCCAAAATTGGGAGTATCCGAAGCTTTATTTTTCTCGATAAAAATCTAACGGAGCTACGTTGGCATACGTAAAATCAATAATTATGGTCCGTTTGTTTTCAGATTTTGAATTTTGCAGAATGCAAAATAAAATCTGAAAACATCTTCACGAGTTGCGCTAGCATCTGAAGTCCAGAGCTGGCTCTGGCGCGGGTATGGGGCGCGTAGCCCC
>JAVBSZ010000029.1:0-3212 GCA_031556415.1 Opitutales bacterium
GGCTGGGCGGACACCCTGCCCAGGAGTAAAACCGGCATGGAGGGTTTTAGGAAGCAAAACTCATTTTGCATGTTTTTTACAACACTCCCGCGTTTTGCTTCCGGCCAACGCCGAATAAAGCGACAAATTAAAACGAAAACACTCTAGAATCCAAATGGGTGAAACCCCTTCCATGGATGGCACTCCAAAGCGCCCAGTCGAACGCGCGAAGCAAACGGATCACCAAAGTTTTGGAGAAAATTACGCATGGCAATGCGCAAAGTTCTTCAAAAGCTTTGGGGAAAGGGCCCTGAATGGACGCCCCGTCAGGGGCGAGAGGAACACAACATGCGACGAATTCAATTATTCGCCGAAATCACCCGCCAAAAGAGAAAATGTTCCAAGAGAGGTAGCACTCCCTCAAAAACCACACGGCCGCCAGAAAGAGGGCGACGTAGACGAGCTTCATTATTGAACGGCGGGTCTCGCCCGGGATGTCTCCTTTGCGGAACTCGTCCTGCATGGCGGTTTTGGGCTCGGAAAGCGGCCTGCGCGGATTGAAGGGGTGCAGGTTTTTTTTGACCTTGAGCTGTTTTTTGCGCGGCAGCATGGCGGATTATCCGTTGTTAAAATATTAGGCGGAGATGGTCCTTCATATCGTCGGTAATGACTACATTGCCCTTGGAATCGATCACGACGAAGCGGCGGCATTTGCGCTGCATCTCATCGGGATTGTGCATGACGACTTCCACGTCGCCCTCGCGCGCGCCGCCGCGCGGGTCTTTTATGCGGGCGAATTTCTGCGGAAGGCCGTACCAGGTGAAGTGCACGTCCCAGCCGACCTTCTGTCCGTCATCGTCAACAAGCATGGGGTACATTTTCACAAAATCGGGCGTCTTTTTCGTGTAGATTCTGACGACGTACGCCGTCGGAAGGCTCTGAATGTACGCCTTGAAACTTGCCAGCTTTCCGGCCTTGGCGGTTTCGAACATGTGCAGCGGGTCGAAGCCAGTGAGGTTCATCCCGTTGTAGTTTCCAAAATGGTTTTTTGAGCCGAATTTTTTTGAGTCGTACCAGGGCTGGAAATTGTCGCTCATGCGCAGGCCCATTTCAAAATGCAGGTGTGACTGCGTTTTGGGAAGCCCGCTTGAGGAACTGCGGCCCATTATTCCTATGGTCTGCCCCGCCCTGACGCGCTCACCGGCCCTGATGCCGGCATTGACGGAGCCCAGATGCGCGTAAAGCGTGTAGACGGGCACGTCCAGGCTGTCGTGAACGACGACGACGTAGCGGCCGTAGAGGCTGTTGCCCGGCATGGAGCTTGCCATCGCCACAACACCATCCGCGGCGCAGTAGATTTCATCAAGGGCCTCGCCCTTTTTGCTACGGCGCACGGGTTTGACGTCTATGCCCTCGTGAAAGCGGTAGCCGCCGTTGCGCACGTCGCCGAAAAGGCCGCTTGCAATGGCCCCGCCCTGCGTGGGCTGGATGAAATTTTCAACCGGTTCGCCGTTCGCGAAGGCCTTTGACTCCGTGGGCCAGACGATATCCGCCCCGGCGCAGGCCAGCGCAAGAAAGAGCAGAAAAAACGCCGATATTCTCTTTGACATCAGGTGCTAGAAGAAGACTTCGTTGTTCTTTTCCTTGACGTCCTTGAACTCCTTAATGCCATTGTTCATGTCTTCGTAGAGTTTTTCAAGTTCTTCGCGGTTCATACCCTGAATTTCGGAAAGCGCGCCAAAATCCGCAGTGTTTATCAGGGAATCTATGGGACGGCTGGCTATTATCTTTTCGTTCACCTTTATTACTACAATGCCGCCGAGCGTTGAACCCGTGGCCTGGGTGAGCCTTTTTACGCCGGAGTCCGTGCAGGTGAACTGGAAGCCGTCAAGCTTCACCCCGCCGAATTGCTCGAACTGAACAAGGTCCACCTTAACGAGGTCCCCGCTGTACATGAAGGGCTTTTTCTCGATTATTATGGTCCTCTTGCTCACCGGCAGATACGCGTTTTCAAGCGTGATTCCGCCCGGCACGCCGCTTGTGACGCCAAGATGGAAGGTGATTAGGCATTTCTCCTTGTCCTCGTCAGACTTGCATGAAGAAATGAGGACGCCCACGGCGAGCGCGAGCATGGAAACGATGGTTTTTTTCATGATTTTCATAGCATTAAAGAGTCAAGCTGCTGCTGAATTTTCAAAACGAGGTCCTGAGTAAGGTCCTTTTGCGGGACGTCAAGCTCCCTGCCGCTGGCCGTGTGCAGGTACTTTTGCACGCCGCCTGCGGGCCTGCCGCGCGCCTTGAGCACGCGTTTGCGCTCGAGCAGAAGCGAAAGCATCTGCTTAATCAGGTCCTTCTCCTCCGTCTCAACGCCGCTCGCCTCGTCAAAGAGCGACAAAAAAAAGTCTTCCGAACCCGCAAGAGCCATGCGCCGCGCGGCCCGCTCGTCCTCCTCGGGGTTTTCGCTCACAACGCGCTCCCACTTGCCCAGAATGTTCCCCCTGAACTGGAAGCTCTCCAGCTCGTCCTTCAGAAAATCCTCGCGGTCCAGAACGCCGAATTCGCCCTCGAAAATGGCGCATATAACCCTGTCTCCCGGGGAAAAATCCGCCCCGCTGACCGACGACTTCTTCGACAATGGCCTGATCTGCCAATCCATAACGTTTATAAGGTGAAAATAAAAATCTATCCCAAGCGCGCCAAACATGTCAACAAACATAACGCTTTCTTTTTTATCCGGGAACGAATTTGAATCCACACGCGCCGCAAGCGCGCAAGAGATTTTACTAGCCGCTTCGGCGGCATCAAAAAGAACCCCAATGAATTTTCTGTTTTTGCACAATGATTGAACTCGCGTTCACGGCGGTGAACATCTCGCCGCCCGCTTACGCTCGGGCAAAACGGCTTTGCCGTTTTGTTCCGCCGCCTGCGCGGCGTGGTTTGGATGCAAAATAAAAAAGGGGGATAGTCATTGCGTGGCAATACGAAAGGGGGCCTTAGGCCCCCTTGGATGGATGGCGGCACTGCCGCCCGCGAAAAGCATTCTCCAAAATTAGTCGGCGACAGGCTTGAGCCCGCGCAGAACACGGCTGGTGCCGTTGCGATGCGTGCTGGTGAAGGCGCGCACAACCTTGCTTTGGTCTGCGGTCCATTCCTCGTTCGGGCCCTTGAAGACTATCATGTTGACCGTGGGCCTCTGTATCTTTTTGAGGTCGTAATACTCCTTCATCAAAGGC
>JAVBSZ010000228.1:0-10486 GCA_031556415.1 Opitutales bacterium
GGTCTGTATGTAGAGTTCCGCCCTTGCGGTGAAATCCGCCGCGTATTTTTTTACCAGCAGGCGCAGCGCGTTCACCTTCTCGGAATCCTCGCTTACTATGCGCGCCTCGCCCTTCACCGTCACGCTGTCAAACTCCGTGGCGAATTTTTCCGGCAGCACCTTCACGTTGTCCGTCGCCGAAAAACAGACGGCGGAGTTCGCCTTCATCGCCTCGAGCTTCCTGCCCTCGCACGCGCAGTGCATGTATAGAGTTTCCGCGCCGTCGAGCGCGAAGTGCATGGGCACGGCGTATGGGGCGCCTTCGTAAAGCATGGCCAGCACGCCGTAGGGCATGCCCGCCAGCATTTCAAGCGCGGTTTCTTTCGTGGTTTCCTTCTGTTTTACTCTCATGATTCACCTTTTGCCGAGCAGCCTTGCGGAGTTGAGCACCACAAGCACGCTTGCCGCATTATGCCATATCGCGCCGCTGACCGGTGTGAGCAGCCCCATGGCGCTTAAAATTATTGCCAGGAAGCTCACCGCGAGCGACGCGCCTATGTTCATTTTAATTGTTGATAATGCGCTTGTAGACAACCTGAAGAGACTATGCAATTTAAAAATGTCGTCACCCATCAGGCAGATGTCGGCGCTTTCTATGGCGGTGTCGTTCCCCAGGGCGGCCATGGCTATTGAGCAGTCTGCGGAGGCCAGGGCGGGGGCGTCGTTTACGCCGTCGCCTATCATGCAGACGGAGCCTTCGCTTTTTAGGGCTTTTATCGTTTCCAGCTTTCCTTCCGGCTTGAGCGGCGCAAAAACCTTTTCTATGCCGACTTTTTTTGCGACGCTGCTTGCGCTTTCAAAGCTGTCTCCGCTGAGCATGGCGGAGGTGATGCCGTCATTTTTAAGCGCCTCGACCAGCGCTTTTGACCCTTCGCGCGGGCTGTCCGAAAGTGAGATGAGCCCCGCAAGCTTTTCGCCGCGCCGCACACCTATGAGCGTGTACGCCCCGTCCTTTGCGCGTTTAGCGAATTCCGTTTCCTGCGCGCCCAGTGAGGAGGCGTCAAGATAGTCGTACCGGCAGACGAGGACTGCTTCCCCGCCTATCTCGCACTCAACGCCGACCCCGACCAGGGATTTGACGTTTCTCGCTTCCGGGGGCGTGAGGCCCGCCTGCCGCGCGCGTTCTACTATGGCCTTCGCCAGCGGGTGTTCCGAATATTTTTCCGCGCCGGATGCAAGCGATAGCAGCGCAGCCTCATCGCCGCCGCTTGCGAAAATTTCCTCGACCCTTATCTTGGCGGAGGTGAGCGTTCCGGTTTTGTCGAAGGCGGCGACGCGCGTTTTGGCGAGGGCCTCCAGCGCCGCGCCGCTTTTTATGAGTATGCCGCGTTTGGCCGCGTTGCCGAGCGCGGCCGCGACGGCCGTCGGCGTGGCCAACGTGAAGGCGCAGGGGCAGAACACCACGAGTATGGTCACCGCGCGTATGAAGGCGCTTATGCCTCCCGTGCTCAAAATAAAGTACGCGAAAAAGTAGACCAATATTGAGAGCGACACCGCGGCGGGAACTATGTATGACGCCCACCTGTTCGCCGCGCGCGATATGGGGGCCCTGCGCCCCTGCGCCTCCTCGACCAGCGTTATGAGTTTGGCTATGGCGGTTTCCGTCGGCGGCTTTTCCGCGCGCATTTTGACTGCGTGCGAGCGGTTTATGGTTCCCGCCAGGATTTCATCGCCCTTGAATTTGTCCGCGGGCACGCTCTCGCCCGTGAGAGAGGACTGGTCAACGCTGGTGCTTCCCTCCACTATCGGGCCGTCAGACGGCACCATGTCATTGGGGCGTACAAGAAGAATGTCTCCAACCCTGATTTCCGAGGCCGGAATTTCCGTCATGTTTTCGCCGTCCATGCGCCGCGCCATCCTGGGCGCGAGCTCGAGCATGCGCGATATCCCCGCGCGCGCCTTCCTGACGGTGCGCTCCTCTATCATTTCGCCCAACGCCATCAAAAACGATATTTCGCCCGCGGCGAAGATGTAGCTTTCCATGCCGTGGCCGTGCCCGCCGCCGCCCGCAAAGTGCGTTACGAACTGCAGGGCGATTGACGAGGCAATCGCTATGCTTATAAGAAGCGCGGAGGTGATTGCGCGCTCCTCAAGCAATGCGGATATAGCGCTTTTGAAAATCGGCGTTCCGCAAAGCAGTACCGCAATCCAGGAAGGGTCGCTGAACGGAAAGAGGGGCAGGGGGATTTCGAAAAACTGTATGGCGAAACTCGCCGCGAGTGTGGCGAAGGATATCCACAGCTTCTGAGCGTCGCTCAAAAGCGGCGACTTCTCCCCTCCGGTCGAACAGCATGATTTGAAGCTTTCCTGCGCGTGCGAATGCCCGTCATGCGGATGTTCCGCGTCGCGCGCGGGCTGTTTTTTTGAGCAGCAGCATCCGCCCCTGTCTTTAGAATTCTCTTCCATTTCAAAGCCTATTTGATTTTTTTAAGGTGTTCGATGAGCTCGTCCACGAGCTTTTCGTCCTTCTTCACGAGCGCGTTTGTGATGCAGCCCTTCAGGTGGTCGGAGACCGCCTGCGTCCACACGCCGTGAAGCGCGCCCGATACCGACGCTATCTGGCGGAGCACTTCTATGCAGGGCTTGTCCTGCTCAAACATGTTCTGGAGGCCGCGCACCTGGCCCTCTATCCTTTTGAGCCGCGCAAGCATGCGCCGCTTCTCGCTTTCGTTTCTGCACTTTGCCATGACTTTTCCTATTTTGAAATTTATACTATATAGGGGTATACCCTATATTTCATCGGGGCGCGCGCAAGCCTTTTTTGGATATTTTTTTGAGGCCGAAAAATGGGCGAGTGCTTAGGGCCGTATTTGCGCACTACGAAAGCAGCCTGCGCACCCTTTCGGCGAACTTCTCCGAGGGGAGTTCGATGAACTTTTCAAACAGGCAGGAAAGGGCGAATACAACCGGCAGTGAGACTCCCCACGAAACCGCAACGGAAGGCCAGAGCCCCCAGCCCGCGGAGTGCATGGCGTGGAATATTCCCGCCGCAAGGGACATCATCACCGTGAAGTGCACCAGCACCACCGCGAAGGAAATCCTCCCCATGTAGCAGAGCCAGTTTTGGGAGAGGAATTTTTGCGCGGCCCGGCTTTCGGCGCAGCCGGATATCAAAAGGAAGGCGCCCATCGCCAGCATGATGTAGACGCACGACGCGTCCGGCATCAGCACGGGCGGAAAGCACAGCACGAAGATGCCCGCGAGTATCAGAATTTCGCCCAAGAACTTTCTCTTTACCGAGCCCTCGCGCAGCACGGCCAAATCCGCAGCCGCTATGCCCGCTATGAAGGCCGCGCAGCTGGGGAATACGAAGGAGAGGCCGAAAAGCGCGGCGTACGCAACCCAGCGCCGCCTGAGGGGCCCGAACATCAGCAGCACCGCGTAGGAAACGTATGAGCCAAGAAAGATTATGTTCATGCACCACAGCACGCTGCAGTAGTCGGAATTGCCGTGGATGAACGCGTCGAAGAGTCCGTTTTTAACCGCGCCGAGCAGGGACAAATCCGCCGCGTAGAAGGCCCTGTCCCAGTTGCAGTTCAAATCCGCGGCGAGCTCCTGGTTGTACATCCCGCCGAAGTAAAACACGGCGTAGGAAAAAAGCGTGCAGGCGAGCACGGGCGGCGCGAACCTGAAATAGCGCTTCACGGCCTGGCGCTTTATGGCGGAATCGTCCCGCGTCCTGAAATATTTGAGCGCGGGGATGAAGGCGATGAGGGCGAAGAAAATGTACAGCGCCGACACGTTCTTGAATATGGAGGCGGGGAAGGAGGCGAAGTAGTGCGCGTATTTGTCGGCGTCCGCAATGCCGCTCTCCCAGCCTATGTAGCCCGCCGGAAAGAACGCAAGGGCGTAGTGGAAGAGGCATATCCAGATTCCGCAAATGCCCTTGAGGCCGTCTATGTATTTTATCCGCTTTTCCATTTTGTGTCTGTAAGATACTGGCGCTTTCTGCGTTCCGCTCAACAAGAATTTTCCAAAGAATTTGCCCTTTAAGCCTGTATTGGGGCGAATAGGCTTGAAAAATCCTGCGTCCGCATGAAAATGTTCGGGCAATACGAAATGAAAAAATATTTTTTAAGGCTGCTCAAATATCTGTTCAGGCGCAACGCCTCAAAGCCGGCGCCTGTGCGCGCGCGTTCAGGCATAGCGCCGAGGGCCTATTGAAAAAACAATACTGAAGAGATGAGAAGGCATTACGAAAAATTTTCTGAAACCGGAGGGGGCGAAAGCCCGGTGCGGATATACACCCTGCGCCTCTGCAAGGCGCTCATGCTTCTGCAGATTTTCATAATAACGTGGGGCTGCTCAGGAACCTCTCCGGAGTTCCTGATGACAATGCTCCCCATTCCCGTAGCTGTATTCGCGCTGCTCTCGTTTGCGGGTGAGACAAAAAAGGCATCGGCTTACGAGAGGCTTCTTGTCTTCGCGGCGCTGGGCGTCTGCCTTGTCGGCTTCGTCCAGTGGTTCAACCCGTACGGGGTAATGGTCGTTGACGAAAGGTTCACGTACCTCAAGAGCGTTGAAAGCGTAGGATGGCTGCCGTCATCCATAATGAACAGCTTTGAAGGCGGCAACGCGCTAAGCGCCATGGCCCCGCTATTTGCCGCGCTGCTTACTGCGATCAACGCCATGCTCCTTTTCAGGGACGCCCGCTTTGCAAAGCTCTCCGCCGCCTGCTTTGCCGGCAACATCACCCTCATGGCGCTTTTTGCAGTCTGCCAGAAGATGTCCAATACGCCGATACTCTACAACACGTATTTTTCGACGGGGCAGTTTTTCGGCTCTTTCTTCTATTCCAACGCGGCGTGCACCTTCATCAACATGGGGTTGGCGGCGAACCTCGCCATTTTTCTGCATTTTTGGACTTCCGAAAGGGGCAACCCGCGCATGGCATCCTTCCTCTTCCTTCTTTTCGGGATTTTGTGCACGGGCGCGTGCGCGTACAGCGGCAGCAACGGAGGCCTGCTTCTGAGTTTCGTTTGCTGGGCGCTCTTTGTTGCGTACTGCGTTTTCGTCTTTGCCTTTTCGGGAGAGATGCGGCGCGGGCTGGCGCTTTTGATGGTTTTTGCCGCCGCGGCGCTTTCAGCGCTTTTCTACTTCTCGTTTGGAAAGGACATTGCGAAGTCCGAAAAGCTGATGGAGAAGTCTTCAATCTCCAGGCTTGTGCTTTACAAAATCGGCGCGGAGCTGGTGCGTGAGCGCCCTGTCTATGGCTACGGGGGCGATTCCGCAGGCTATTTCCTCTCGCAGAAAATGATGTCGCAAAGGCAGGCGGAACAGATGTTCAATTCCACGCGCAGGGCGCATTCAGACTACCTTGACTATGTCCTTGAATACGGCGCCCTGGGCGCCGCGGGAATGCTGGTGCTCTTTTTTGCATGGCTTGGGGGATTTTTCGCAAGGTTGAAAGGCCTTACGCCAAGCAACGGGTTTTTCATGCTCGGCGCGCTGCTGTGCATGGCGCACGGGGTGTTTGATTTTCCCCTTCACATACCGTCCGTCATTTTCGCCTTCGCCTTTGTCTCATCTCTGGCCTTGAGTTCCACGCGCGAAAGAAGGGAAGGGGCGCAATGACAAGGTTGGCGTCTATAGTTTTCATAGCGTCGCTTGCGGCGGTGCTCTATTTCTATTCGTCCCAGACCGACCCTGGCCTTGACTGCGCGCGCAGGACTTTCTGCGAGATAATGGCGTACAGGGGAGACGTCAGGGCGGTGGAGCGGATACTTCCCCATGTTAGGCTGCCGGAGAATCTTGAGGGGGCCTCCTCCGCGCTGGTTCTTGCAAAACGCGTGGCGGATAAGGACGCGTCAATCGGCGCCGCGGGCCTTAAGGCGGACGGCGGCCTGCTCGACGAGATGACGCTTTGCGCGTTTGTAAAGAACTCGATCTGCGGAACGGACGAGGCCGAAAAGAGAATCCCCGACATGAAGTTTCCCGGCCTGAAGGCGCTTTCGTACGCCTATCTCGCGCGCGAATACCTGTCGCGCGGGGAGGAGCAGAAGTACAGGCTGTGCATGAAAAAGGCCTATTATTCCATTTATCGCGAAAGTCCGGTTTTGTATTGGGACGCCTCCGTGGAAATAATAGGCATCATGGATGACGCCGACAGGCCGGACGGCACGCTCATGCGCTTTTTCGACCTCTGCCGGGGTTTCCGGGATTTCCGCTTTGTGGTTATCGGCGCGTTTAGGTACGAGAATACGAAAAAATACCTGCTCGCCCAATACAGGAAGGTCGAAAAAGGATCTCCGCTTTTTTATGCGCTCGCGCCAATTTCCGCGAATTCGGGCCGCAAGAGCATGGATGCGTTTGAGAATGTCAATATATACATAGCGCGCCCATTTTATATGGCGTATCCGTTTTTGAGGGCGCGGGAAAACAGCGACGACGGACGCTACAAATACCCGATGCTCGCCTACGTTTCAGACTGCAACGGTTGGAAAGACTTTTACCGCCACTACAGGGATGAGTCATGCTCCGCCCTGCAGATGAACGAGATGCGTGCGGGATATCCGGAATATGTGGAATATGCGGTGAAGGCCTTCGCGCTTTGCGGGGATTCAAACGCGGTGGAGGGGCTTATCACTTCGCTTCCGCGCGGGACGCTGCGCAACTCAATACTGAAGAAATCCATCAGGTGGATTTTGGAGCGTTCTCCGGATCCCGACAAATTTGAGGAATTCGTCAGCGAGGAACTTGAAAGGGACTAGAGCCTTTCCTGTCATTTTTTTTAGACATTATGCAACGCATTCCCTGCGAACGCTAAAACAGAAAACGCTCCAGAGCGAAATCCTATAAGGCAGCGCTAATCTGAAATTACAAGCGTCCCGTCCGCGAATTTTGCGTCTTTAATCACGACGTACGCGGGCGCGGGACTGTTGGGGGCGTGGTAGGAAATCTTCAGTTTGCCGCCGAAAGTTTTGAAGAGCATGGCGTGTCCGCCGTGGTCTGCGTTCAGCGGCTCTGGCAGGTGGCGCCAGGGGCCCGTGACCCTGCCCGAATTTGACACCGCCAGCGCGATAACGTACCTGTTCGTCTTCCTGTCCGTGGACGACCATGTCATGTAGAGTTTGCCGTCCTCCCCGCGCGTGATTACGGGAGCGTCGGTCACGAAGGTGGTTTTGCGCGCCCTGCTTTGCCAGGGAGCCTCCGAGGCGGAGAAGAGCACGTGCGGTTTTCCCGTGAGTTTCTTGAGGTCCTTGGAAATTTTCTGAGCGACTATGGTGCCGTCAAAAACCTGCAGCCATTCGTGGCAGTAGAGAAGCCATAGGTCTTCGCCGTCCTCAAAAAGCGTGCCGTCAAGGCACATCTTGCCCTTGGGCGTCAGCGGCGCATTGACAAGCGGTTTGTACGGGCCCTCGGGCCTGTCTGAAACAAGCACGCTGCAGCCGCGCAGCGGCTGCGGGCCGCGCACGGTTTCCACGCTGTTTTTCTCCGCGCTGAAGGTGGCGATGACGTAATATTTGCCGTCCCGCAGGAACATGTCCGGCGCCCAAAAATCTCTCTTGCCCCAAAAATCGGCATCCGGAGTGAAGGAGGGGCCGACTAGCCTCCAGTTTTCCAGGTCTTTGCTCGCGTAGACGATCAGGCCCCTGCCGCGGTCGTTGGCATGTATGTAGTAGGTTTTGCTTGCTTCATCTGCGAACACAAAGGGGTCCCGTATTTTGAGCTCCGAGGTTTTAAGCGGGTAGTCTTCCGCGCAAAACGCGCAGGGCAGGGCGAAGGCCAGAAGCGTCAAAGCTGCAAAAATCTTTTTAAGCATGGCGCTTTTATTTGCGGGTTCTTATTGAAAGGCTCCGTCCGTGGGCGTCCAAGCCTTCCATTTCGGCGAATTTTGAAACCGTCCTGAGGGCCTTTTTGCATGCGGCGGGCGTGTATTCCACGAAGGATGAGCGGCGCATGAAGTCGCACACCTGCAGGCCGCCCGAGAACCTTCCCGTGCGCCCCGTGGGCAGCGTGTGGCTGGGGCCGGCGACGAAGTCTCCAAGCGCGGTCGGCGTGTTCTCGCCGACGAGCAGCGCGCCCGCCGTCGTGATTTTCGGCAGCAGCTTTTGGGCGGTTTTCTTCGGCAGGTGGATTTCCATGTGCTCCGGCGCCACGTAGTTTGCGACTTTCACAGCCGCGTCCAGATTCGGCGCAATTATGGCGTAGCAGCCGTCGTCCAGAATTTTCATGAGCTTTTCAGCGTGCGCGAGGGATGAGGTCTGCCTTGCCAGCTCCCTGCCGACATTTCCTATCAGGGCGTTTGAGGTGGTGACAAAATAGATTTTTTCCTTCCCGCTGCCGTGCTCCGCCTGCGAGAGCAGGTCTGCGGCGATGTACGCGGGGTTTGCCGACGCGTCTGAGAGTATCAGCACTTCGCTGGGCCCCGGGAGCAGGTCGCACCCGACTTCGCCGAAAAGGCGGCGCTTTGCCTCTATCACAAAGGCGTTGCCCGGGCCGAAGAGCTTGTCAACCGCCGTAACGCTCCGTGTGCCGAGGCCCATGGCCGCTATGGCCTGCGCGCCGCCCGCCTTGTAGATTTCAGTTATCCCCAAAAACGAAAGCGCCGCCAGCAGATGCGCGTTGACGGAGCCGTCCTTTGCGGGCGGCGTGCACACGCAGATTTGCGGGCAGCCGGCTATTCTTGCGAGCGCGGCCGTCATCACCACGGTGGAAACGAGGGGCGCCTGCCCGCCCGGGATGTAGAGGCCGACTCTCTCAATGGGGTAGAAGTTTTCGCCCACGACGGCGCCATCGGGGTTCTTTGCGCGCCAGGCCCTGGGCTTTGTGCGCGCGTTGAAGAATTTGACGTTGGCTATTGCCGCCTTTATCGCGGCCTTGTCCTGCGCTGAAACCTTTTTGAGGGCGGCCGCCGTTTCCGCCTTGGAAACTTTCAGGGTCTTTGCCGACATTTCCACTCCGTCAAATTTCAGGGTGCATTCGAAAAGCGCCGCGTCTCCGCGCCTTCTGACATCGTCTATGACCGCCTGCACGGTGGTTCCAAGCTCCGGATTTGCCGAGGCGGGCAGGCAGGCGAGCTCAAGCTGTTTGCAAAAATCGCGGTTTTTAAAGTCTAAAATTTTCATCTGCGCAAAGAGAGTGTCCGCAGAGCGGATTTTTTCAAACAAAATTTCATCGCACGAGGCGATTCTGAGGACTCCCGCCGTCTGGGGGCGCGCGGACGCAAGTCATTTTATAATTGCAAAGAAGAGTTTTTTTTGCCTTGCTGAGGCAAGACAGAATGAAAAATTCGTCTCTCCAGCGCGGCTTTCTTCCGGCGGGTTGGCTGTTTCATACTCCTATACATGAAGAAAAAAATCAACCTGGTTTGGCTTTCGTCAAAATCTCTTATGCCCGGCTTCCGCTCAAAAAGGACCGCATTTATCGCGCTGGCATACGGCGCGATAATAAGCGTGTCCCTAATTGCCGCAATGCTCCTGCGTTTCGACTTTAATCTTGAAGCGCTGAAAAACCATGACCCGCTTAAAGCGCTTTGGGTCGTGCTGCCGCTCAAAATCATTTCCCTTGTGGTATTCGGGCAGTTCAGGGGCCTGCTCTCCTTCTTCCATCTGCCGGACCTGTACAGGATATTCCTTTCGATGCTCTGCGTCGCCGTCATCCTCTGGGTGCTGAACATTTCTGGTTCCGGATTCAGCTTTCCGAGGGGCGCAATCGCCATAGATTTAATAGTCTCCGTCACCGCGCTGTGCTCCATGAGGATGTTCATGAGGATGATTCGCGAGAGCAATTACAAGGCCGGGGCCGGAAACTTCACCCAAAAAAGGGTCGCCATTGTGGGCGCGGGGGACATAGGCACGACCATAGCCTCCAACCTGCTTTCGCACCGCAACATGGGTCTGCGGCCGGTGCTCTTTTTGGATGACGACAGGCAGAAGCAGGGCATGCAGATGAGCGGCATAAACGTACTTGCCATACCTCAGGATTTTCAAAGCCTCAAAAACATCTATTCCGTGGACAGGATAATCATAGCCTCAAAGCACATGGCCCCCACAAGGATACGCGACATCGTCCGCGCGGCCAACTCTGTGAACATAGAGGCGTCCATAGTCCCCTCCACGGCGGACCTGGCCGGCGGCGATGTGAAAGTATCGCAGATAAGGGACGTTGAGCTTGAGGACGTTTTAGGGAGAGATGCCGTGGAGCTTGACGGAGAGTCCATAGATGCGATGCTAAAGGAAAAAATTGTCATGGTGACGGGGGCGGGCGGCAGCATAGGCTCGGAACTCTGCAGGCAGATAGCCGCAAAAATGCCCGTGCGCATGATAATTGTTGACCACTGCGAGGTGCAGCTTTTCCAGATAGAGCAAGGCCTCCTTGCCGAGGGCTACGGAACGCTGATAACGTCGATTGTGGCGGACATTTCCGACCGGAAGCGCATGGCCGCCGTCATAGGCAGGTACTCCCCGCAGATAGTTTTCCACGCGGCCGCGCACAAGCACGTGCC
>JAVBSZ010000154.1:0-24879 GCA_031556415.1 Opitutales bacterium
CCGAGGATTTTGAGCAGGAAGATTTTGAGAATATCAAAGAGTAGATCGAGAGTCTGAAAAAATGAAAACCGGTTGGGCCCTCATGAGTTTGCGTCCATGCCTTTGGAAGAAGATGATTTTATATAGCGTGTATGCTATATAATTACTTTTCTTCGCAGCCTCCTTTCCAGACTAGCGGGATTTCGAGGTTGAAGGAGTGCCCGCGGTCTACGTCTGCGGCGAGGATGAGGAATTTTGGGATTCCGTTTTCGAAGTAGAGCTGTGGACGTTCAAGATGCGCAAGTTTCTGCGTTTCTCCGTTTTCCCATTTGATTTGCAGCGTGGAGACGAGCGGGTTCTTCGCCAGCTTCCAGTCAAAGCCGTCCTTTGAAAAGAAGAGCACGAGTGATTGGCCGTGCGGGGTGAAGGCTCCGCGCATGTCTTTGACTATCGCGTAATATACGCCGTTCTGGTTCCAGATGTAAGGGTCTTCGGCGGGGAAGTGGATGTCGGGGTTGTCCGAAGTCATTATGGGTTTGAGCTGCTTTACGAAGGGGCCTTCGGGCTTGTCTGCAATGGCCGTCAGGTGGACGACGGGCCCGCCGAAGGGCAGCTTCTTCTGCTTTGCCACGGCCTTGTAGACCATCAGGTAGCGGCCGTCGTTCATTTGCGTGACGCTCGGGTTCGCAATGCAGAGGGCGTCCGGCGCGCCGTCGTCCGCCGATACGTCTATGATGGGCTTGTCAAAACGCGTCCATGGTCCGTTCGGGGTTTCGGCCACGGCCACGCCTATGCGCTGGTTGTTGCGGTGCGTCCAGTTGAGGCCCTTTGTGGGAACCTCGTCTCCGACGTTGCCCGTGTAGTAGATGTAATATTTGCCGCCGAACTTGTGGACGGTGGGGTTGTGCGTGCAGGAGCCGTCCCAAAATTTCTTGCCGCGCGCGGGCAGGGCCGCGTCTTTGTGCTTCCAAGGCCCCGTGGGAGAATTTGAAACCGCGTGCGCCACTTCGGATTTCCTTACCCAGTCATAATGGCCGTACTTGCGGTCCCAGCGGGAATAGAAAAGGTGGTAGGTGCCGTCGTCGCCCTTTGTGAGCGCGCCGCACCAGATGTAGTAATTCTCGTCGATGAATTTTCCGCTCAGGGGGGCGGGCAAAAGCGTCTTTGAAAAGTCCACGCCGCCGTTTAAAACGGTCTGAATTTCAGACTGCGACATCGCGCACTTATCGCCGTTCTCTCCTTCACTTTCCGCCGAAGATGCTTTATTATTTTCCGCAACGCACCCGAAAAAAAGATAGGACGCCGCAACCCACAATATAAATAAATTTTTCATAAGCTTTACAGATGCTAAAGTATTTTTCGCAAAAAGTCCATAGACCTATCCGACCAAAAGATGGATATTCTTGCCCTGATGCGGCGGCAGGACAGCAATAAATTTCAGAGTCCATCGGCAGGCTGCGGTATTAATCCCGTCTTGACGGGGAATGCGAATATGATTTCAATTAAACCCATCACCCAAACGGTCTTTCCCGCAAAATAAATAAGAAAGGATATATTTATGGATGGATTGCGCGCAGACATAGACCTTAGTCCGTTGATCGATCTTGAACTGTTCCAAGTATGCATTGGAAAGTATCAGTTCACATTAAACTTCGATAAAAACGTCAGCATTTCAATCGGATGCGATTGCCTGTATGATTCTGGCGGAGGGGAAAAGCTGTCCATTTCGGATTACGTAGAAAACGCGACACTGCTGTGCGGTTTAATCGGCTGCGCCATGTCGCATGCGACGAGAACCGACGACGGCGGATTGCTTATAAAGTTTTCCAATGGGGCTACATTGCATTTGCTTAACGACACCCCGTATTATGAGGCTTTTCAGCTAGATATCCATGGGAACTTGTTTGTGGCATGAAAGACGGGAGCATAATCAAGTCATGAGTGAGTATGAACAGTTCTTGCTGACGCCTGAAGAAGTTACTTGCATAAAGATGCTCCCTGGGGAGCGATCCGTTTAGATTTGAGCCGAAGCCAAGAAGTTGCAAATTTTTCTTAGCATTGACACGGGAAAAGTCCAATGAATTGCGCGACGCGCTTACTGATTTGTTGGAATATGTAGGTTTCAACAAAGACGATTCCTTGACGCCACAAGGGAGATTGATTGAAGCGCTTATTGACAAACTTTTTATGCCGTAAGCTGTAGATAAGGAATATCGAACGACTCTAAGCCTCTTTTGACGAACTCTTCTTTCTTGGCTTGTCTTTGCCGTCCAAAAAGAGGCTGTAGAAGATATATAGCGTTACCCCTATGGATATGGCGCAGTCCGCAACGTTGAAGGCTGGCCAGCGGTAGTTGACTATGGGCAGGTGGACGTCGAGGAAGTCTATGACGTGTCCGTAGCTGATTCTGTCTATCAGGTTGCCTATTATCCCGCCGACGAAGAGGCCCATGGCTATCTGCACAAGGGTGCTTTCCACCCCCAAGTGTTTTCTGAACAGCCACATCCCCATTAAAACTATAATCGCCACAGAGGTCAAAAGATAGGTTTGCCCTGAAAGTATGCCCCAGGCCGCGCCCTCATTCGTTATATGCACGATGTAGAAGAAGTTGTCTATCACCGGAATTGGCGCGTGTTCCGAGTTGAAGAAGTAGGTTGGGTCTCCCTTCTCCCAATAGACGTTCATAACTATTGCCAGCTTTGTGAGCTGATCCAAAATTATCACGCCGAGGGCGAATATGGAAAAGCGCAGCAGGGAGAAATGACTCCTGTGCGCCTTTTTCTTAGCTGGGCTGCCTGCTTTCAAAGAGAATATATAGGAAATTTGCTACCTGTCCGCAGGTTCGTCTTCGTCCGCGGGAGTGGCGATGTCCGGCGTGTCGCCGGTCAGGGCGTTGCGCGCGGCTATCTTCTGCGTGCGAAGCTCGTTCTCATGCAGCTTGCGGCCCTCTATGGAAAAACGCGTGTAGGGTTTTGAGAGCAGGCGGGCTTCCGGGATGGGCTTGCCCGTCTTTTCGCAGATGCCGTAGGTGCCGTTCTTCATCTTGGCGATTGCCGCGTCTATCTTGGCGACCGTCTGCTTTTCGTCCGTGAGGATTGCGAAGGAGATGTCGCGCTCAAGGCTTTCGCTGCCGGCGTCTCCGAGATGCTGTCCGTAGGCGCTCATTTCGCCGCCGCCGTCCGCCGAGGTGCGCTTCTGCACGTCTTCGGAAAGCTCGGTGATTTCCCTGGAATACTTTTTGCGCAGGTCTATGAGAAGCTTGTAGTACTTCTTCCACTTTGCCGGAACGTCCTTTTCCTCATACTTCTCGCGAGACTGCTGGGCGGGGTTGAAGCCGAGGATGTCGGTAATGCTTGCCGCTCCCAGAGGTTTCTTGGAGGGTGCGGGAAGCGTCAGCTCAACCTTCTTTGCGGGCGCGGCCTTTGCGTCGGCCTTCTTTGCGGGCGCGGCGCTTTCGGCGAACTTTTTAACTTCCTGCGCAGGATTCTTTTTGCTCTCGAAGAACGAGGAGAGGTCGTCCATTGAAAAGTACACGCCGGCCGACTGCCTGACCGCGGCCTTCGCCTTGCCCTTGCCTGAGTATTGCTCCGCCGATGCCGGCTTCTTTGTGATGACGGGCTTTGCCGCCGCCTTCTTTGGCGCTGCATTGCCTTTGGGTGCGGCCGCCTTTGAAATTTTTACGAGCGCGGGCTTGGGCTGCGCCTTCTTTGCCGGTGCGGCTTTCGCCTTGGCATCGGGCTTCTTGGGGGCGGGCTTCGCTTTTGAAACAGCTTTCTTCTGCACCGCGACCTTCTTTGCGGGAAGCGGCTTTGCCTTTGCTGCGGGCTTTTTTGAAACGGGTTTGGGCGCAGGCTTCTTTGCTGCGGGCTTCACGACTTTCTTCACGGGCTTTGCGACCGCTTTAGCGGCCGGTTTCTTGGCCGCGGGTTTTGCCTTTTGGGTTTTGTTAGGCAGTTTTGCTTTCTTCTTTGAGCTCATGTTGTCCTGTCTTTCCTTTAAAGTTTAAGCGTTCAAAGCTTCGCGGCAGCGCGGGCATATTCCGTCTTCGTCGATGTCGTGGAGGATTCTCCAGCACCTCTGGCACTTACGCCCTTCCGCCTGTCTTGCTTCAATTTCCAATGTTTCAAAATTTCCCTTCACGGCCTTTGCGGCCGACACTATGAATATTTCCGCGAGCTTGTCCTCATATTCGCCGAGGATGTCGGCATCGACGCTCTTTGCGGAGACCATCACTTCTATCTCGGCCTCAAGCCCTTTGCCTATCACCTTCTGCTGCCTGAGCTTTTCAAGCTCCTCGTTGACAAGCTCGCGTATCTGTAGGAGGCGCTCCATCTTCTCGTAGACCGCGTCATCGCGCCACTCGGCGGGGATTACGGGCCAGTCTGAAAGGTGGACGGAGTCCTGCATATATTCGTTGCCTGCCTTTATAGAATAGGCCTCATCGGCGGTAAATGTCAATATCGGAGACGCGACGCGTATCAGAATGTCATTGATGATGTTTATGACGGTCTGCGACGAACGCCTCTGCTTTGAATTGGCGGCGAAAGTGTAGAGCCTGTCCTTGAGGATGTCGTGGTATATCCTTGAAAGCGTGACGCCGCAGAAGAGGTCTATGAGCCTGTAGACCTTGTGGAATTCGTACGCGTCATACGCGGCTGCGGCCTCCTCGGCGAAGAGGGCGGCCTTGTGCAGCGCCCAGCGGTCTATGACGTCCAGCTCTGCCACGGGCACCGCGTCTTTCTTCGCGTCAAAGTCGCTCAAATTGCCGAGCTGGTACATCAGCGTGTTGCGCACGCTCCTGTACGTGTTGGCCACGTGAGAAAGTATGCCGTCGGAAATGGGTATGTCATTCTGATAGTCTTCGGAGGCTATCCAGAGGCGTATGATGTCCGCGCCGTATTTGTTGACGTACATGTCCGCAGTCTGCGGCTTGCCGTCGCTCTTTGAAATTTTCCTGCGCTGCTCATCCACTATGAAGCCGTGCGTGATGACGGTCTTGTACGGGGCCTTGCCCGCCGCCGCAACACCCGTCCATAGCGAGCTTTGGAACCAGCCGCGGTGCTGGTCGCTGCCTTCAAAATACAGATCAGCAGGATGCGTCACTTCGGGGTTGCCGTTCAATACGGCCATGTGGCTTGAGCCGGAGTCTATCCAGACATCGAGCGTGTCCATGCCTTTTTTGAGCTTGGCCCTGTCTCCCCATTCTGCGGGCGTTTCAACGCCTTCGAGGATTTCCGCCTCCGTCGCCTTGAACCAGAAGCCGCTACCATGCTTTTCAAATTTTTCGGCTATTGCGAGGGTCACGCTCTCGGAAAGGTGCGCCGTTCCGTTTTCGTCATAAAACGCGGGAATGGGCACGCCCCAGGCGCGCTGGCGGGATATGCACCAGTCAGGCCGCGCTTCGACGGCGCCGCGTATGCGGTTCTCCCCGTTTGCGGGCAGCCACTTCACTTTGCCGATTTCTTCAAGCGCCTCCCGCCTGAAGCCGTCCCTGTCAAATGCCACGAACCACTGGTCCATGGCGCGGAATATGACGGGCGTCTTTGAGCGCCAGCAGTGCGGGTACTGGTGCGTGAGCTTCTGCATTTTCAGAAGCGCGCCGCTTTTTTCCAGAAGTTCGAGAACCCTGATGTTTGCGGGGTTCTTGCCCTTTTCCTCAAGCACCGTTACGCCGACGAGTTCTTCGGGCATCCATTGGTCCGCAACGTATCTGCCCTGGTCGTCAAGCGGGCAGTAGATTTCGAGGCCGTTGTCGAGGCCCGTCTGGTAGTCTTCCAGGCCGTGTCCGGGTGCGGTGTGCACGCAGCCGGTGCCGGAATCCGTGGTGACGTAGCGCGCGGCAACTATGGGGCTCTTGCGGTTTACAAAAGGATGGTTGGCGTTGAGCCCGCAGAGGTCCGCGCCCTTGCCTATTACGTTGAGGCAGGCGTTTTCAATTCCGCAGCTCTGCATGAAATTTCCCGCGAGCGCTTCGGCCACGATGAAGCGGCGTATGCCGGTATCCACGCAGACGTAGTTGATGTCGGGGTGAACGGCCACCGCGAGGTTTGCGGGCAGCGTCCAGGGAGTCGTCGTCCAAATAACAATCTCGGCGTCGATTCCGAGGCCCAGCTTCTGCGCGTCCTGCGCGTCGAGCTTGAAGGCCACCCATATGGACGGGCTCGTATGCTCCTTGTATTCTATCTCCGCCTCGGCAAGCGCCGTTTCGCACGGGATGGACCAGTAGACGGGCTTCTTGCTCCTGTACACCAGGCCGCGCTTTATGAACGACGAAAAAGTACGCAGTATCACCGCCTCGTATTGCGGCGAAAGCGTGCGGTACTCGTGTTCCCAGTCGGCAAGCACGCCGAGCCTCAAAAACTGGCGCGTCTGCGTTTCGCGGAAGCTGTTTGCAAACGCCGCGCATTCGTCGCGCAGTTCGCCTGTTGAAAGCTCGCGCTTCTGCTCGCGCAGCATCTTTGAAACCTTGTGCTCAATGGGCAGCCCGTGGCAGTCCCACCCCGGGATGTATGGCGTTGCGAAACCGCGCAGGGACTTGTAGCGCAGTATCACGTCCTTCAAAATTTTGTTCAGAGCCGTGCCTATGTGCACATCCCCGTTCGTGAACGGGGGGCCGTCATGCAGCACGAATTTCTCCGCGCCCGCGCGCCTCTCCTGTATCTTTTCGTAAAGCCCTATATCCTGCCAATGCTTCACGCGGACTGGCTCGCGCTTTACAAGGTCCCCCCTCATCGGGAAGGATGTTTTCGGCAGGTTCAGTGAATCTTTCTGGTCTTGTGACATTTTCTGATGCGCTCTTCTCTCGTAAAATTTTTAATGAAGCCGCCCATCCCCCGCGCGCCGCCGAAAAATTTTTCCGCACACGCCAGAAACCGGAATCAGTTTTTTCATAAAGCGCCCCATTAAATCACCCCCACTCCCAAACACAAGTAAATTTATGTTTTGGCGAATGCTTTTGGCGCAGGGCGTTGTTGCTTCGAAAATCTCACACAGGGCACGTACTATTTGTACGCTTCCAGCGTGAGATTTTCTAGCGCCTAGCCCTGCATCCAAAATCATTCCGCCAAAATTACGTCGGGGTTTTGCGGTTTCGCCTCCGTTTGCTGCGCGCTGCGCTCGGGTTCGTTTTTAGGGTCTGAAAATTCATTCCGTTGCTTCCGAATCTGAAGATTTTTTCAAAGTTTTATTCCTTGCCGCGTATATTGCAATATATTGATGTTTCACGAGAATTTGCTTTTGGATTTTTTTCGGATTGACTGTTCTGAAATAAAATCTAAAACTTTCCTCAAACGTTTAAGTAAACACGTACTCCGACTTTCAGCGCTTAGTTATATCATTATGAAAACACAAATATTTTTGGCATCCCTGCTGTCTTTATCCGCGCCGCTTTTTTCCGCGAATTTCTACTGGGCCGGAAGCTCGGCAGGCAACGACGCCGCCAACTGGAGCGCCAACAAAGACACGCTCTCGGCCTCTTCCGCGCTTAGCTTCGGCGCCGACAACAACATATTCCTGGGCAACATTGTGGCCACGGGTACCCTTCCTCCCAGAACCTGGTATCAGGTGAATGCGGGCAGCGCCTCCGGAACTGCGGGAACGATCAGCTCCCTCGGCAACATCACGAACAATTCCTCCCAGACGCTCCTTTACATGAACGCCACGGACATCACCAAAACATCTACGGTTTGGGATATCTATTTCTTGGGCACCTCGAACGAAAGCCATACCATAAGCCTCAAAACCCTCACACAGGATGCGGCGGGCATAGCCATGAGGATAAGGAAAAATGCAGGAACCAAGTACCTCAACATTTCGGTGGAGGCTGTGGATATCAAGACGGGCCTGCTGCAGCTCGGGCACTTCTCCACAACGCAGAACCTTTCCTCTGTCAAAGTTACGGGGGAGACGAAGGTTGCCGACGGCGGTACGCTCTCAATAATTTCCGGCAAGGCCGAGCTCGCAAAAACCACGCTTACGGGCGCGGCCAAGCTTGAGTTCGACAGGGGCGGAGACAATGACGCTTCGGGCGCGAACTACGGCGGAGTTCTGACCATAACGGAACTTGTGGGCGGCTCGGGCAGCGTTGCGAATTTCGGCATTCTGGACAAGGTGAGT
Organism: Opitutales bacterium; assembly: GCA_031556415.1. Taxonomy (GTDB): domain Bacteria; phylum Verrucomicrobiota; class Verrucomicrobiia; order Opitutales; family Intestinicryptomonadaceae; genus CALXQW01. Next base: position 8,095 of record JAVBSZ010000154.1, read on the forward strand.
TCGGGCCCCGTCGTGAGGGGCAGCGAGGCCATCAACTGGATGAAGGATCTGACCGTAACAAAGCTGACCGCGTCAATGGATACGACCACTTCGTTCGATCTGAAGGCTTATGTCACGGACGGCTTTAATTTCGGCGCCGTCAACGCCACGCGCGTCAATACTGCGGAAGACTTGGCGGGCGGCGCTCAGATAAAAATGTATCTCCATTCGGATTCCACAGACCAGGCGAAAAACAAACTCGGCGCGATTGACGCCCGCGTCAACTTCACCAACACGGCGAGGCTAGACATCATCACCGCCTATCTGTATTGCGACACTTCGGTAAGCTCCATAAGCTCCAAAAATTCCGCAGGCGGCATGGGTCGCATAAACGTCTATGACCAGGGTTCGACCGGCGTGCACAACCTCAAGATAGGGAGCGTCTATAACGACAAGAGCTTCTGGACCGTCATAGGCAGCTCCGGAAACTACTTCAACAAAATCGAGGTTACGGATTCCGTGACCGTGGACGGCGGCATAGTCTATTTGCGCGCCAATGAGGTTGACATCAAGGAAGTGAAGACGGGGACGACGGCTGACGCCGCCAATGAAGTCCAGATAGGCTTTGCCACGGTGAAAAGCAAGGTCGGCGCCATCACAATGACGGACTTTTCCGCGCTCACGCTCAACCATGCGAACAATTCCGTAGCTTCCGAAATAGGCTCCATAACCCTCGGAGACCTGTCAAAGCTCACAATCACCACGCTGGGTACGACAGTCGCCACGGTCACGGGCAATGTGAATGCGAAGGCCGTAAGTTCCGTCGGTTCCAGTTCCGCATCCATTTCCGCGAACAACGGCCTCGTCATTCAGGGCATACTAGACAAGGGTACGGAGACGCAGTCCGGCGTTTCATTCAACGGCTCCGGTGCGGCAAAAACCACGTACAGCATGGGGGGGATAAGCGGAGGCGTCTACAGCACGGAGAACTCAAACAATTCGGAAGGCAACAGGATAACCTCCAACTATTCCACAGGCGGAACGCTCGGCAACGGGCAGGTTGAACTGAAAATCACGGGCACGACGAATTCGGGCCAGGTCTTCATCTACCTAGGCCGTATTCACGACATGGGGACGACCCAGGCGGCCTCGGACATCAAGACCGGCGCCATATCAATCACGATGGACGCCGCCAACACCACGCAGTACCTCGCGGGCAAAACCTACATACGCGGCACCACGACCGTTAAAAACGGCACGCTCTTCATTTCTAACGACACCAATAAGAGCTCGAACCTCTGGTGGCTTGCCGATATCAGCATTGAAGGCGGCGCATTCGGCGCGTGCGGGCAGGGCACGGATGGCGTTCCGGCGGCCATAGGCACGGTGAGAGGCACAACCCTCACATGGTCCGGCGGCAACCTGCTTTTCGACGTGGCGGAAAATGCGCTTTCGGATAAAATCATTTTAAGCGGAGATTTCCTCAAGGGCGCGGACGTCATCGCAGGAACAAAGTTTGAAATCGGCTTTGACTGGGGCGCCGGCGCCGACCTCGATGGCGAAACCTATGAAATTATGACTTGGGACGGTTCCACCGATTTTGCCGATGCCGACTTTGAAGCGAAGGCCGCCAAGAACGGCTACACAATCACTTTCAGGCTTGAGGGCGGCTCCCTCTATGCGGATTTTGCGGCAATCCCGGAACCGGCAGAATACGCCGCGCTCTTCGGTTTGTGCGCTCTCTTGTTTGCACTGAGGCGCAGAAACGCCCGCAGATGATTTCGGCAAACTTTTTTGTCGGCAAAACGCGGCGCTCCGGCGTGCGCGTTTTTTTTGCGAAAAAATTTAATCCGTGCGGAAATATTCCGTTGTGATGCTTCATGCTTTTTGGGGCATCCCCCTTTTTTTTCAAAAAAAACACGCGGTGGGCGCGACATGATAATTTCTCCGTCGCAGTGGTTTTTGAGTTAAAAAGTTATAAAATTTGTATTTTATCATCTTTGAGTGGAAATAAAGCTAACATTATAAGGCTTTTAATTTTTTTTTTGAAAAAACGGGAAAATAGTTGACAATTAATAAGGAATATATTTGATTGGAAATAATAAATAATGAAATATTGCATATACGGACAGCACGAAAATGAAAAAAATAATAACAACAATTCTCGTTGCAGCCCTCTCAATATCGGCCCTCAAGGCTGACTTTACCTTTGACAGCAAGGGCTTCATCACGATAACGAGCGGGGCGGACCTCACGCTCACTATAACCAGGGACTTCGGCGGAAACAAAGGTTTCGGCTACTATCAGTACGATCCGGAAACGGGCGTGCGCGGAGACCTCATTTCCATTGACGCAACCCAGGGGGACACCTTCACAATCTCAGGCCTTGCGGCAGGCGAATCAATCGGCTTCTACATCGAGCACGCGGGCCAGGGCACCATATACGGGGACGCGCTCGGCAAGAAGGACGGTTACAACCTCTCCAGTCTCGGTATTGACGAAACGGGTTTTGAAAGCATGAATATCAAGTTTCAGGGCAACAACAACGGCGTGCAGTTCGGCATTTCCCACTCTTCGCCTTCGGGCCAGCCCATGCCGGGCGCCATCGCAAGCTTGCTCTTCGGCGCGCTCGCCCTCGGCTCCTTCATCTTCATCAGAAGAAAAAGGGCTTAAATTTATGTTGCCTAATTAGGTATTGCATATACGGATGTTATGAAAATGAAAAAGATAGCAGCGGCAATCCTGTTCGGCGCGCTTTCAATCGCGGGCCTGAAGGCGGACTACGCCTTGAACAACGGGCTTATAACAATCTCCGGTTCTTCGGATCTCACGCTCACGATCACAAGGGACTTCGGCGGGAACAAGGGCTTCGGCTACTACAAGTACGACCCCGTTACGGGGCAGCGCGGGGAGCTTATTTCAATAGGTGCCACGCAGGGCGAGAGCTTCACAATCTCCGGCCTTCAGGATGGCGACGTCATCAGCTTCTACATTGAGCACGCGGGGCAGGGTACGATATACGGCGACGCTCTCGGCAAGAAGGACGGCTACAATCTCTCAAGCCTCGGCTTTGACGCGGATACCGGAGCGGAAAGTATGAACATCAAGTTTCAGGGCAACAACAACGGCGTGCAGTTTTCGCTTTCCAGCGCGGCGCCCGCCGGCCAGCCCATGCCCGGCGTGATTGCTACTTCCGTGATGGGCGCCCTATGCTGCGGCGCCCTGGTAATGCTCAGGCGTAGGAATAAGGCGTCGGCGCAGGCCTAATTCCCTTATTTTAATTTTTAAACCGGCGGCGGAGTCTTGAAAAAGGCTCCGTCTTCTTTTTGCGGCACAAGAGACGCCAATGCCGCGCCCGCGGGAAGGCCGTAATTTGTGATGTTTCGCTTTTGCAAGCTTTTACGCTTGAAAAAGAATTTTGGCGGATGTAAGCAGGAGAAATTAAAGAATGTGTGCCTTTTCTTAATCAGGCGTGTCGAATAGGTTTTAATGAATAAAACAAGCAAAAAACTTTTGTCCGTCATAATTTTTCTGACTTTTTGTTTTGCCTCTGCGTGCAGGGCGGACGGTCTCGGCGATTACATTTTCGGGCTCTTTGATTCCGCGAGCTTTGCGTACGCCCTCGTCGCCGTCGCTTTTGCGGGCCTGGCGTTGAACCAGATGCGCTGGCTTATGGCGGAGCGCATGCGCAAAAAAAGCCTTGAAATTTTCAACACGCTTCCGGTCAACACCTATATCTTTGACGCGGACGGGAACATTCTGCACTCCTACACCTCGTACCGTGAGCTTGTCGCGGCGAAGCACATATCCGAATTCGGCGAAGATTTTTTCAAGACCTTCAAGCGCGGCGTTGACGATATCGTCACCGGCAAACAGGTGTCCATAGAGTACTCCTTCAACGGCGACCACCGCAGCGGGATTGTGAAAAGGCTCTCCGGCCAGGCCTTCGGCGAGAACACTTTCCTGCTCTCCACCATGGATGTCACGGAGCTTGAAAACGCGCGGCGTAGCCTTGAAAAGACGCAGACGCGCCTGAGCGACCTCAACCAGTCGCTCAACATGATAATAGAGAACATACCCTGCTGCGTATTCGTCAAAAACCACAGCGCGGGCGGCGTCTACGTTCTTGCGAACAAGTATTTTTCAACGAACCTGGGGGTTGACCCCAACGCCATCGTCGGCCGCCGCGATTCCGACATATTTCCGAAGTACGCCAAGGCTTACGAGGGGGATGACAGGGATGTGGTCGCCGCCGGCGGCATGCGGGAGATAGAGGAGAGCGTGACCCATCCGGGGGACGGCAGCCAGCACGTGTACCGCACGCTGAAGACGTCGTCGAAAATGGCCAACGGGGACATCTACCTGTTCGGAGTCAGCATAGACATCACGGAGATTGTCGAAAACCAGAAGCGCACGAAGGCCTATTCGGAACAGATGGAGGTGCTCAACGAGTGCCTCAGCCGCGCCATGCTCTCCATAGATTTCAAAAACACCGTCAACGACATGCTCAAGCTCGTGGGCGGCAGCATGGGGGCCTCGCGCTGCTGCTTCAGCTCTTATGACGCCGGCTCAAACGCGCTGCCCGCCGTGTACGAATGGCGCGCGGAGGGCGTGAAGCCCAGAAACCTCTCCGAAATATCCGACATGCCCAGGGACGGCCTCAAACTGTGGGCGGACACCCTCTCGCGCAGAAGGATTGTGAAAAGCGACGACGTCGCTGCGGACCCGCTGCCGGTTTTCGCCTACTTCAACAAGATGACGGACGCTTCGGACACCAAGAGCATGCTCGCCGTCGGCATAGGCGAGGCCGAAAAAATGCTTGGTTTCATGAGCATTGAGTTTTCCGCCGCAGGCCGCAAAATCTCCGATGCCGACGAACGCTTCGCGCGGGCGGTCGTGCGCATATTCGAGCTCGTCATAGAGCGCTTTGCAAACCTCAAGGCGGTGGAGGACGGCCTGCGCAATCGGAAGCTGATACTCGACTCCATCGGCATCCCCGTGCTTCTTCTCGACAGCGACCGCAACATAATCAGCGCGAACAAGGCCGTTGAAAAATTCACCGGCGTCACCTTCGAGCAGATGCAGAGCCGCCCCTGCCACGAGTCCATCTGCAAGGGCTTCTACAATGACGACACCTGTCCCGTACTGCAGAGCATAAGGACCAAGAAGGTTGTGGCAAACGAGTTCACCGGCGCAAACGACTTCTCCGAGCACGGCGGCAAAGACTATCAGGTGACGATGACGCCCATTCTCGACGCCGCCGGGGAGTGCACGCATGTGGTGGAGTCCGTCATAGACCTTACCGAATTCAACAAGAGCAGGGCGCAGCTCTACAAGGCCATGCAGGAGGCGCAGGCGGCCGACAAGGCCAAGAGCAGCTTCATAGCCACCATGAGCCACGAGCTGCGCACGCCGCTCAACGCGGTGATAGGCTACTCGGAACTCACGCAGGACGAATCCCTCCCGCCAAACGAGCGCACGCGCAACCTCAAGAACATAAATTTTGCGGCAAACACGCTGCTGAGCCTAATCAACGACATTCTCGACCTTTCGAAGCTGGAGGCCGACCAGGTCGAAATAGTGCCCTCTCCGCTCGACATAGGCGACATCTCCGATGAATTCCTGAGCATATTCAAGTTCGCCGCCGGCAAAAAAAACATCGGGCTCAAGGCGGAAGTCTCAAAGGGTACGCCCATCCTGATGCTCGACATCCTGCGCTTCAAGCAGATTCTGATGAACCTTGTGGGCAACGCAATCAAGTTCACAAGCCAGGGCTGCGTGACGATACGCTTCGACTTTGAAAAGACCGCCGAGGGGCGCGGAGACCTGCACATGCGCGTTTCAGACACCGGAGCGGGCATAGGCGAAGACTTCCTCAAAAAGATATTCAACCCCTTCGAGCAGGAGTCGCACAAGCGCGTGAGGGGCCGCGGCGCCTACGAGGGCACGGGCCTGGGGCTTTCCATAGTCAAGCGCCTCGTCACCAAGATGGGCGGGGAGATTGACATCAGCAGCCGCAAGGACGTCGGCACCGACGTGAGCGTGGTGATAAGGGACGTGGAAGTGAGCTCCATATCCATGGAGGACTACGTGCGTCACAAGACTTCCGGCGCTCACGCCGAAGTCACGCATGAGGCGAATTTCAGCGGCATGACGATACTCGCGGTTGACGACATCCTCCTGAACGTCAAGGTTCTCAAAAGCATGCTCGCGGCCCTCGGCGCCGAAGTCGTGGAAACCCTTTCCGGTGAGGAGGCCCTGAAAATATGCCAGACGCGCAAGATAGACCTCGTCATGACGGACCTTTGGATGCCTAAGATGAACGGCGAGGAGCTCGCCCGAAACCTCCGCGGCGACGGCCTCACGCGCGACATCCCCATCATCGCCGTCACCGCCGACACCCAGCTTCAGGACCCCGAAAGCCTCTTCGACGCCGCCCTCTTCAAGCCCATCACGAAGAAGGCGATTGCGGACGTTCTCGTCCGCATCCTCAAACCTTAGGCGAATGCTTTTCGCGAATAACTTCGTTTGTTTCGCGCGCCCGACCGCTTACGTACTTCATGTACGCTACGCGCCCGTGCGCGCTTCACAAGCCTCGTTCTTCATAGAAACCACGCCGCGCAGGCGGCGGGGGAACAAAATGCAAAGCATTTTGCCCGAACGAAGTGAGCGGCGAGACGTTCACCGCCGTGAACGCGAGTTCAATCATTACGCCTAAGCAGCATCTGATGTTTTTTCTTGATGCCGCTTGCGCGGCGAATCGCAAGACGCGCCTTCAGCGCGTGCATGCAATTTTAATTGAAAATTTCCGCAGAGATGGTTAGATGGAAATGCGTGAAAAAATGAAGGGATATCTTAAAAAAATATTACCATTTATTCTGCTTCCGCTGGCTGTTTATTTCGGAAGCGTTTGCGCCTTTTTTGCGCTCGTTGTATGCGAAGGGGGCTATTCTGGAATTCAGTCTTACGCCTATTCGGCCGTTCTGCTTATAATTTCCCTTCTTCTGTTTTTTGCCGCAGGGCGCGGGGCTGCGCGCGGTGTTTCCTCATTGAAGGAAAAGGCAAACCCGCTTCTTGTCGCGCTGCTGTATGTGATGCTGTTTATTTTTGCCAGGGGGATATTCATGTCGATGATTTGTATGTGCGCATCGCCCATAGACGCCGTGTTTGAACCAATCTATGTTTTCAGGACAATTTCTTATGCGACGTGCGGGGAAGGGAACATAAACGTGCATGATATCGCCTCTGCTTTAATATATGTTTTATCTTTGCTCTCCCTTATTTTTGGCTGGTGGCTGACCGCAGAGAATGCGCGCAAAAAGGCGCTTGAAGAACAATCCATGACGGACAATTCCGCTCCATAATTTCACCCTCCGGAACCGCGGAAATTTTGTGCGGTGCAAATGCCAGCAAAGGAATTTTTATTCCGTTCAGTCGCGCATGAATTCTATGCAGACCTTTGGGGATAAAAGAAGGTCTAGGAATTCCATGTCGAACTCAAAGCGCTGTTCGCGCTCGTTCGGAAAGTGGTACACGAAATTCATGCACTTGAATGCGTCCATTTTTTCAAGCTCCGCGCAGGCGTCCATGACCTTTTTTATGCGCCCTGGGGCGAGGAATTTTTTGAGCGAAATCTTGCCGTGAAATTTTATGATTAGATCTCCATTGCGCTCATATCCGCGCGGAAAGCCTTTGGGCAGTTCCCGCTTTGGGTCTGCAAAAATCTGCGTGTTGGTATGGTGGCGTTTTGTGGGGGCGGATTTTGAAATGCGCAGCTCGAATTTCGGATTCAGCTTCAGAAGCTTTTTGTAAAGCGCCGGCTTCTCTTTTTTGAAACGCTCTAGGAATGACGGGATTATGTCTTCATTTGAGAATTCGGGATTGAAGGAGTAGTTGAAAACCGCCTTTGCCTCGTAGTTCGCGGCTTTTGTTCCGAGCGTGCTTATGGCTTCAAAAAACTTCCGGCTCCCGTGAAGGAAAACCGCCACCAGGCATTCGCGAGGCGGGAGGGAGCCATCTGCGGAATTCACAATCCATTCCTTTGCTCCCGAAATTTTAGCATGAACGCTTTCGCGCCTTCCATCTTTTACTCGCGCAACGGCGAAGCCTGCGCTCTCAAGTTTTTTGATTGGAAACGCGCCCACGCTTCCGGCGGCGGAAGCCGTTTTCGGGGTAAAAATAATCTCCAAATAATTTGCCGGATTTGTCTGCATTTCAGCGATATGATTGCGCATGAATGCAAAAAAGTCCAGCGCATTCAAATACGGTGTGCCATCTCTGCACAAGTAGGTGCGGCGTCCGCATAGAAAAAACAGGCTGCGCCGCTTCCCTTACTCCCCCTCAATTTTGAACGCGCCGTAGGGGCAGAGGGGGATGCACTTGCCGCAGAGGGTACATAGTGAAATATCTATGTTTGGAGCCTTGAAGCCGATCTGTGAAAGCGCTTTTTCTGGACAGAAATCCATGGGCAGACAGGGGTGGTTCTGCACGCAGGAATCCGCATCAACCACGAGATGCCCGCTGGCGCCCGAGCTAGGCGGAGCAGGTTTGTAGCCGTTCTCATTGGACCAGCCTGCGCCGCTGGCGTCCGCTTTTGCGGCCTCCATAAAAAGGTCGTGCGCGAGCCTCGGGGAAATCAACTCCACCAGGGCTCGCGCACTTTTGTCGCATATACTATAAGAAACCGATTTCGCGTTTCTTTGAGAAATAACCACCTTGGCGCTTTTGAGTATCTTAAGCTGCTGCGACACTATCGGTTGGGGGGTGCCCAGCCTCTTTGTCAACTCCCCAACCCTCAACGGGTTGGACGCGCCTTGGCTTTCACTTTTAAAGAGCTCATGGACGATTCTTATTCTCACAGGGTGCGCAAGAACTTTGAGCACTTCCACTACTGATACCTCATCGTCCATTTGATAATGTTATCCTTATATAAAGATAATTTTATATGTTAGGTCAAGAAGAAAAGGAAACTTTTCTGCAAAAAATTAAAAATTCGACACCAAGGGGAGATTTTATGCGCGCAGGCTGTTCGCACGGCGCGTCCAGGCCAATTTAGCCATGGCCTGAGGGAGTTCAGAAGTATGCGTGAGCGTGAACTTACTTTGTCGCATGGTGCCAAGAATTAACCTGACATTGGCAACATATGTTGAACACGAACATAGATAATTGCACGAAGCGGATTCTTATGGAAATGATTATGGATCTAACGAAGCTCAAGAGAGGAAAAGAGTTTGAGTTGCGAACGCAAAAAATATAGAGAAACAAAAAAGCCCAAATTCTTACAAACCCGGGTTTCTGCTTAATAAAGGCTTTGCGCTCCGCTGGCGCCTCTCGCGAATCAATTATTTATTCTCGTGTCTCTGGCGCAGCATTAAAATGCTACGCCTCCTGAAAACAAGGCTTTTGCGCTGACGCGCCAAAGCCTTTGCAAAAGAAAACCCCGAAACATTATAAATAACGCTTCGGGGTTGGAAATGCTAATTTACGAAACGAGCTTATTTATTCTCATGGCGCTGGCGCAGCATGTTGTTGAACGCGGCGACCTTGTTTTTGCGCCTCTTGATTTCGGAGGGCTTTTCAAAGTAGCGTTTCTGGCGCGCGTCCTTGATGACGCCTTCGCGGTCAAGCTTCTTTTTAAGCCTGCGCAACGCCTTTTCCATCGCTTCGCCTTTTCTCAGTTTTACTTCTACGGGCATTTGAAATTCACCTCCTTTGTGAGCGGGAGATCCTAGTCTCCTAAAGTGGCGGGTAAAAGTGCGGATGAGCCCACGTTATGTCAAGATATTTGTTCGGGGAATTTTTTATTCAGAAATATGTTGCAAAGGCCCCTCCCTTTGCGCTTAAAAATTAGACCCGAGTATGAAATACATTTGTATCACAGGCGGCGTTGTGTCGTCATTGGGCAAGGGGTTGGTCTCGGGGGCGCTCGGCGCTCTTTTGGAAACGAGGGGTTTGAAGGTCAAGCTCCAGAAGTTCGACCCTTATTTGAACGTCGACCCGGGCACGATGAGCCCCTTCCAGCACGGCGAAGTGTACGTCCTTGACGACGGCGCGGAGACGGACCTCGACCTCGGCCACTACGAGCGTTTCACCAACTGCAAGCTTGAGCGCTCAAACAGCGTGTCTTCGGGCCAGATTTACGAGAGCGTCATCCAGAAGGAGCGCCGCGGGGAGTATCTGGGAACCACCGTGCAGGTCATTCCGCACGTGACAAACGAAATCAAATCCCGCCTCTGCGGGGCCGCGGACGTTGACGTGCTCATCACGGAAATTGGCGGAACGATAGGCGACATAGAGGGGCTGCCCTTCCTTGAAGCCATGCGCCAGTTCGCGCTGGAAATGGGCAAGGAAAATGTGCTTTTTATCCACGTCACTTTGATACCCTACCTGCGCGCCGCAGGGGAGCTCAAGACGAAGCCCTCGCAGCAGAGCGTGGCCAAGCTGCGCGAAATCGGCGTGCAGCCCGACATCCTCGTATGCCGCACGGAGCAGCCGCTGACGCTCGACATGCGCCACAAGCTTTCCCTCTTCTGCAACGTTGAAGTCAAGGCGGTGATAGAGGAGCTCGACGTCAAAAATTCGATTTACGAACTCCCTCTCATGCTCGCGGGCGAGGGCCTGGACCAGCTCGTGGTCGACAAGCTCGGCCTCAAGTGCGGCAAGAGCGAGATGGCGAAGTGGGACGAGATAGTCCGCAAAATCCAGTTCCCGCAAAAGCGCGTGAAGGTGGCGGTCGTCGGCAAATACATTGATTTGCAGGACGCCTACAAATCAATCTACGAGGGCCTGGCCCACGCGGGAATAGCCAACGACTGCAAGGTGGAGATACTCCGCGTAGATTCCGAGCAGATAGAGGAGTCCGGCGCGGATAAGATTCTTATGGGCGTTGACGGCGTGCTCATCCCGGGCGGCTTTGGTGACAGGGGCGTTGAGGGCAAAATCCTCGCCGCAAAATACGCGCGCGAAAACAACATCCCCTATTTCGGCATCTGCCTGGGCATGCAGGTTGCGGTAATAGAATTTGCGAGGAATGTGCTGGGCCTCAAGGGCGCCAACAGCCTCGAGTTTGACGCGGAAACGCAGTTCCCCGTCATAGACCTGATGGAGGAGCAGAAGAAGGTGGTCAACAAGGGCGCGACTATGCGCCTTGGCGCTTACGAGTGCGAATTGGCCAAAGACTCACTCTCCGCGAAGGCCTACGGCACTTCAAAAATCAGCGAGCGCCACAGGCACCGTTTCGAGGTCAACAACGAATACCGCGGCGCCCTCGAAAAGGGCGGCATGCGCATAGGCGGCCTAAACCCGAAGTGCGACCTCGTTGAAATCATGGAAGTGAAGGGCCATCCGTGGATGGTCGGCGTGCAGTTCCATCCGGAATTCAAATCAAAGCCGATGGCGGCGCACCCGCTCTTCTGCGCGTTCATAGAGGGCGCGGTGGCCTATTCGGAAAACCAGAAATGATATTTGACGCATCCAGCGGAAAGCTCCTTCTCATAGCGGGCCCATGCTCGCTTGAGGGCGAGGCGTTGGCGTTTGAAGTGGCGCGCGCCGTGCAAAAACTCGCGCAGAAATATGCGCAGGACATCGCAGTCGTCTTCAAGGGCAGCTTTGACAAGGCCAACAGGACGAGCATTTCGAGCCCGCGCGGAACCGGTCTTGAAGAGGGCATGCGCATCTTTTCAAAGGTAAAGGCCGAGCTCGGCCTGCGCACGCTCACCGACGTGCACGAGAGCTGTCAGTGCGCGGCCGTGGGCGACGTCTGCGACGTCCTGCAGATACCCGCCTTCCTCTGCCGCCAGACGGATTTGCTCGTTGCCGCCGCAAAAACGGGGCGCGCGGTGAACGTCAAGAAGGGTCAGTTCCTCTCCCCGCAGGAGATGGGCTTTGTAGTCTCAAAACTCAGGCAGGCAAACGCCGCCGAAATCTGGCAGACCGACAGGGGCACCTTCTTCGGCTACCAGAATTTGGTTGTGGACATGCGTTCGTTTTCGATAATGAAGGAATTCGGCACGCCCGCAATTTTGGACGCCACGCACAGCGTGCAGCTTCCTGGCGCCGGCAACGGCGTGAGTGGCGGCGAACGCAAGTACGTGGGGCTTTTGGCCAAGGCCGCGATAGCGGCGGGCGCGCAGGGCCTTTTCATTGAGACGCATCCGCAGCCCGAGAAGGCCATGTCCGACTCCGCAACGCAGCTCCCGCTTTCCGAACTCGAAAGCCTGATAATCACCTGCCTCAAAGTGAGGGACGCCGTAAAATGAGCGATATTTTGAGCAAGGCCGCCGTTGCGCGGCACCTCGACACCGCGCGCGAAGTGGCCCTGCTTGCGGGCCGCAGGCTCATGGGCGTGCGCACGCGCTCCGTAAATTCGGATGCGGGCAACGACGTCAAGCTGCAGGAGGACGTCGAGAGCGAAATTTTCATCCGCGCGCGCCTGGCCGACACCAACATACCCGTCATCGGCGAAGAACAGGGCGGAGACGCCTCGCTCATGAATTCCGACAAGCTCTATTGGGTTGTGGACCCCATTGACGGAACCTACAATTTCCTCCGCGGCATCAACGGAGTGTGCGTGAGCATAGGCCTCATGCGCGGCATGCAGGCCGTTGCCGGCGTTGTGTACGACTTCACCGCCGACGAAATTTACACGGGCGGCATCGGTCAGCCCCTCAAACTCAACGGCAAAATCATAAAGCCGAACTGGGCCAAAGACGTTTCGCAGGCCGTCATGATGACGGGTTTCCCCAGCATTACGGATTATTCTGACGCGGCGCTGGGAGAATTCATCCGCGTCGTGCAGAAATTCAAGAAGGTGCGCATGTGCGGAAGCGCGGCGCTGGCCATGGCGTGGGTCGCTTCCGGACGGGCCGATTTGTACAGGGAAATCCGCGTGAATCTGTGGGACATTGCGGGCGGCCTCGCCCTCATGGAATCCGCCGGCGCCGTCTGCGAAATCCAAAACGCGGGCCTTGAGGGCAAGCCCATGTGCCTGATCATAAAGGCCGCCGCAAAGAAGGAATTTATCATCTGATGAAGGACGAAAGATTTTCCGACCATCTCTTCCGCCGCCTCACCTGGGCGGAGGTTGACCCGTGGTACGTTGAAAGCCTCGTGCGCGCGGCGCGCGCGGAAGACATCGAAGGCTTCGGCCTGCGCGTGGCCCCCAAGTTTGCCATAGATGTCACCACGATGAGCCTTACGCCGGACCTTTTCGGCAGGGCGAACCTGGCAGCGCGCAAAGACATGGTGGTCTGCGGTCTTGAGATAATCCCGACCGTACTTAAAATTTACGCGCAGCATTCAGACGACCTCCAGTGCTCCTTCCACGCCTGCGTAAAAGACGGCGCGCACGTCAAGAAAGGGGAGATACTCGGCCACATAGAAGGTGCGGCGAAGGTCATTTTGCAGGCCGAGCGCGTCATGCTCAACTTCCTCCAACATCTTTCCGGCATAGCCACCAACACGCGCGCCTTTGCTGACGCCATCAAGGGCTGCCATTCAAAACTTTTGGACACGCGCAAGACCACGCCGCTTTTCCGCGTGCTTGAAAAATACGCCGTGGCCTGCGGGGGCGGCGTCAACCACCGCATGGGCCTCTTTGACCGCGTCATGCTCAAAGACAACCACCTCGCCGCATCTTCGAGCGCCCGCGGGGACATCCTCGCCTTCGCCGTCGCCAAAGCCAAAAAGATGAATCCGGATTTGGCCGTCGAAGTCGAGGTAGACCATATTTCGCAGATTCCTCCCGTCCTCGAAGCCGACGCCGACGTCATCATGTTCGACAATTTCTCCCTCGAAGACGTCAAAAAAGGCATAGCCATCGTCGGCGACAAAGCCTGGACCGAATGCTCCGGCGGCGTCACGCTCGATTCCATAAAGGAGATAGCCTCCCTCGGTCCCGACTTCGTTTCAACGGGGGCGCTGGTGCATAAATCCGTATGGCAGGACATAGGCCTCGACTGGGTTTGACGGATTCTTTTGGCGCATGGCGTTGTTGCTTCGGGCGTCTTGCGACCGGTCATGGACTGTCTGTCCACTTCCGCCCGCGCGCACCCTCGCGCCTTGCTCTCCATCCAAACCACGCCGCGAAGGCGGAGGAGGAACAAACTGCAACGCAGTTTGACCGAGCGTCGAGACATTTATCGCCGTAAACGAAAGGTAAAACACCGAAGCATTTTTTATGACTCATTTGCGCGCTCGAATCTTCAAATCGCATTAGCATTCTTTTCTGCCTGAAAAAAATCTTGATTAAAGGCCTTCTTGCGTGCATTCTTGGCCGTTCTAAAATTTTGAAAGAATATAAAAATGCGGCACAAGGCGAAAAACAAACCGGAAATAGACGTTAAGAGCGACCCCATCCTGGGCGAAAGCGTATCGATATCCGACGAGCGCAAGACGGTCATACTCGACGAAGACCTCCAGGGGCTGGACTTCGAGGAGAGAATGTGGCTCTACTGGAAGCGCAACAAAAATTTCATCATCCTGATGATAGTCTGCGTGTTCGCGGTCGTCATAGGCACGCAGGGCTGGAAATTCTACAAGGCCAGCGCCTTCAACTCCCTTGCGGAGTCTTACGAAACCGCGCAGAGCCCCGAGGAGCTTTCCGCATTCGCGAAGGCCCATGCGGGAACGGTGCTTGCGGGCGTTGCCAGCCTCCAGAATGCCGACGCTTCCTACAAGGCCAAAGACTACGCCAAGGCCGGAGAATTCTATTCCGTCGCGGAAAAAAATTTGAAGGGCGACCTGCTTTTGGGCCGCGCCAAAATGGGCTCTGCGATGTGCCTAATCCAGTCCGGAAAGGTTGACGAAGGCAAGGCCGCCCTCAAGGCCGTGGCCGCCGACATCTCCCTGAACGCGCCCTACCGCGCGGAGGCAACATACAGCCTGGGCCTGCTCGCCAAAATGTCCGGAGACAAGGCGGGCGCAAAGACCCTCTTTGAAAGCGTGGCCACGGACGTCAAAGGCGGAATCTGGGCGCAGCTCGCTCAGGAATCGCTTTCCGAAATGTAGGCGCGTTTCGGTTTTCAATTTTAAAATTAAAAGGGCGCGGGGGATTTTCTCCGAGCCCTTTTTTTGCGCCGCATTCTCCGTCGCGCCTGCATGCGCGGGAAATCCGCAAAAAAGACGGAACGTTTAAAAATTTTAAATGTCATTTACTATGATAAATTAACTTGCTTTGGAAAAAAGGCGCAATAATATAAAGATTAACAGTTAAATTGTTTATAAACACCCCAAAACCCATACCCCGACCCTAATATAAAAAACACCCGCCGTTTCATGCGCGCGGAAAGAAAAGGAAAAATGAAAACACAGAAAATAGCCATGATTCCCGCGCTGGCCGCAGCATTGGCCGCCCTTTGCGCCTGCTCCACGAACGAGGTTCCCGTGAACTATGCGCTCTCCGCGCCGCTTTACGGAACCACGCATTTTGACTCCGCCCAGACGGATTCCATCCCATATTCAATCAAGGCGGGCAGCTACTACTTCAACCTCGCCAAAGAGCCGAAGGTGTGGGGCGGCCCCGTCAACATAATGACGCTCGCCTCCACGGACAAGGACTACATGTGGGGCGTGTCCTCGCAGGGCATAACGTACATCAGCGTGAAGGACCGCGGCTTTGAGGAGGCGGGACGCATCAATCTAATGAAGGAGATAACGCCCGCCATGCACGACAAGGTCCTGCATAAGGACTACAAGGACGCCGAGGAGGTTGAGGCCGCAGTCAAGGACATCTACGGGCTCAACTATTTCCGCATCTTCAACGGCATATACAGCGTGGTGGATTCCGACAACGTCGTGTACGCCAACTACAACGGCAACAAGATTTACGCGGTTGCGCTTGCGGATGAAAAGGACCCCTCAAAGGGCCTCAGGCAGCTCAACATGTTCGACGCCTCCGCCATACTCGGCAAGGGCGAGATACTCACCGGCGTTGGCATGACTTACGACGGCATGCTCGTCATAGGCGGCAGCAGGACTATCGCCATTACCGACAGGCAGTTCAAGGGGCACGTGCACGTCATACATTTCGGCAAGGACGAGCGCGTCACCAATTCCATGGCCATTGACGAGGACGGCGGCATCTATGTGGCGAGCGACACCACGATGTACAAGCTCGTCTGGACGGGCAAGAAGCTTTCCGACAAGGAGGCCGACGGCGCGTGGAAAAGCCCCTACACTTTCGGCGAGGAGCCGCCCGCCGTCAAGGTCGGCAAGGGCACGGGCGCAACGCCAACCCTCATGGGCTTCGGGCCGGACCCCGACAAGCTCGTCGTCATCACCGACGGCGCAAACAGGATGAACCTCGTGGCCTTCTGGAGGAACGAGATTCCCGCGGACTTCTACCAGAAGCCCGGCACGCTCTCGCGCCGCATAGCCGACCAGATTCCCGTCACCTGCGGCCTGCCCGCAACGGCCAAATGGGTGCAGACGGAGCAGTCCGTCGTAGTCAAGGGATACGGCGCTTTCGTCATAAACAACATCGTTGAAAAGTCTCCAAAGGACAGGCTCGCGGGCGTCATAGCCCTCGGCCCCGTGGTCGAACCGCCGCACGGCGCCGAGCGCTTTGAGTGGGACAGCGCGCAGAGGAAATTCAGAAGCGTCTGGACCAACCCCGAAGTCGTATCAATCAGCATGGTGCCCGTCGTCAGCGCGCCCTCCAACACCGTCCTCGCAAACGGCTACTATAAGGGCTCCGGCTGGGAAGTGCGCGGGTTCGACTGGAACACCGGCAAGATGGTGCACCGCTCCATCTTCGGCAAGGACAACTACGGCAACGGCGCCTACGCCCTCATACAGCTCTTTGAAAAC
>JAVBSZ010000222.1:0-5594 GCA_031556415.1 Opitutales bacterium
GATGACTGAAAAAATATGACGCAGGCCGATAAAAAACTGGTCATAGGCGGCAGGGAATTTTCCTCCCGCCTCTTCGTCGGCACGGGCAAGTTCCCGTCGGGCGAGGTGATGAAAAAAACGCTCGCCGCGTGCGGAACGTCGCTTGCAACGGTCGCGCTGCGCCGCGCAAACCTCGGCGGAGCGGCGGACGCCAGCGCGGACATCCTCACCTGGCTTGAGCCTGAAAAATATTTGGTTCTTCCCAACACGTCGGGCGCGATGAACGCGAATGACGCTGTCAGGATAGCGCGCCTCGGCGTGGCGGCCGGGCTGCCGAAATTCGTGAAGCTTGAAATCCATCCGGACCCGAACTACCTGCTTCCCGACCCCATAGAAACTTTGAAGGCCACGGAAATCCTCGCAAAAGAGGGCTTCGCGGTCCTTCCGTACATGAATGCGGACCCCGTTCTGGCCATGCGCCTGCAGGATGCGGGCGCGGCGGCCCTCATGCCGCTGGGTTCTCCGATAGGCTCAAACAGGGGCATAGAGACGGCCTCGCAGATTGAAATAATAATCGAACAGGCGAAGCTTCCCGTTATTGTGGACGCGGGCATAGGTGTACCGAGCCACGCCGCAAGGGCCATGGAAATGGGCGCGGACGCGGTTCTCATAAACACTGCAATAGCCATAGCGGCGGACCCCGTCGCAATGGCCGTCGCATTTGCAAAGGCTGTGGAGGCGGGACGCAGCGCGTACCTGCTTGGGCTCGCCCCCAGATCCTCGTCGGCTTCCGCAACCAGCCCGCTCACGGGCTTTTTGGACGCCTGAAAATGGACGGCTTTTACAGTCTGCTTTCCGGAAGCGACCTTGGGGGGCTTTCAGTTTTTTCACAGTCCTTCGCGGGCAGGGCCGCAATACGCGCGCTCATAGCCAAGGGCTCGGCGGATTCCCTCGAGGAGCTCGCAATGTTGCTTTCGCCCGCCGCTTCGGAATTTTTGGAGGACATGGCGCGCATATCCTCGCGCGTGTCGCAAAAATATTTTGGCAAAACAATACGCATGTTCGCGCCGCTTTATTTGAGCAACGTCTGCGTGAACAACTGCGCCTACTGCGGCTTTGCGCGCCGCCACGAAATCGCCAGAAAGACGCTCAATGCGGAGGAAATTTCCGCGGAGATTGACGCCATTTATGCGATGGGGTTCAGGAGCATACTCCTTGTGGCGTCGGAAAATCCGCGCCTCGTCCCGCCTGAATATATCGAAGAGGCGGTAAAAATATCGCTCAAAAAAATGCCGTCCGTATCCGTGGAGATAGCGCCGTCTTCAGCGGAAGACTACGCGCGCTACGTGCGCGCCGGCTGCGAGGGCCTCACGGTCTTTCAGGAAACCTATTCGGAAAAGCTTTATCCGTCTTTGCACCCGAGCGGCCCCAAGGCGGATTTCCGCTACCGCCTTGAAACGCCCGAGCGCGGCTCCGCGGGCGGCATGCGCAAGCTCGGCCTCGGCCCGCTTCTCGGCCTGAATGACTGGCGCTTTGAAATACTCGCCTGCGCCCTGCACGCAAAATTCCTTTGTAAAAACGCCTGGAGAAGCCAGATTAGCGTCAGCCTTCCGCGCATGCGCCCCGCCGAGGGGGATTTCAAAGTGCTGTCTGAAAACGTGCCTACCGATAAAGAGCTCGTGCAGATACTCTGCGCGCTTCGCATGTTCCTGCCGCGCCTTGCTCTGGTCGTCTCAACGCGCGAAAGCCGCCGCCTGCGCGACGGCCTCATCGGCCTCGGCGTAACCCACATGAGCGCCGCCAGCATCACTTCCCCGGGCGGATATTCCGAAAAAACCGAGGCCGGAGAGCAGTTTGAAATAGACGACGGCCGCAGCGCCGCCGAGTTTTCCGCCGCCGTCAAGGCCCGCGGCTATGACTGCGTCTGGAAGGATTTTGACTCCTCCCTCGCCGGATAATTTTAAACTGAAAATAATAGCCAACTGAAAAATTTACGAGCTTGAAGCCTCAACCCCGCTTCATGTTTTCCTAGAGTCTTTGCACCTCAACCCCCGCCGCTGCCTCATCGAACTCAACTCCTCCGTCGTCGCTCCGGATGACATTTTTAAAACCATTCTCAAAGAGGGGGATGTGCTCGAAATCTTACAGCTCGTCGCCGGCGGCTAACTTTTTGGCGCAATGCTTTTCGCGCAGAAGTTTGTTGCTTCGTACGACGCGCGACAGGTCATGTACTAATTTGCACACTTCCAGCCGCGCGCGTTCTCGCGCCTGCTTCTGCATCCAAAATCACCTCGCCAAAACATTACACTAGTCCTTTGCGCCTTGCTATGCATCGAAACCACGCCGCGTAGGCGGCGGGGGAACAAAACGCAAAGCGTTTTGCCCGAGCGAAGCGAGTGGCGAGACGACGCGGATTTTTGTGAAACAAAAACCAAGGTGCGAGTTCAATCATTGCGCCAAAATGGTAATTTTTATCCCTACCACCAAAACATTACGCTATTCCTTTGCGCCTTGCTCTTCATCTAAACCGTACGGCCAAAAGGCGCTTAGGAGCGCCATCCATCGAAGGGGTTAGTGCCCCCTTTGAATTAGCAACTTGGTTTGCAATGCGCTATCCCCAACACTCCCTCGAATCATTCTGATGCCGCTGAAGCGGTGAGTTGCAAGACGCGCCTTTAATGCGATGATTATTTTTCGATATTTCATGTCCCGGCTCCTCTTCGCCTTGCTTTAACTTGACTGCGGAGGGAGACTGTGCCATATTGGTTGGCAATAAATCCTTCAGGAGAAGGAGATTCATAAGTGAGATATACTGATTTAAATACGGAAATCGACGTAGGTGCGAGCGCCCATCTTTTGGAGTTCGGGCCTTTCAGGGCTTTGGTTGACTGCGGTCTGAACCCCAAGCACATGGGCTTTCCGGCCCTTCCGAATTTGGATCTGATTGGCGCGGACACTCTGGACTTTGTCGCCATGACGCACGCGCACCTCGACCACTGCGGAAGCCTTCCGCTCGTCGCGGAGCGCCAGCCCAACGCGCACATCCTTGCGGGCGAGGGCAGCGGGGAGCTCATCGTGCGCATGCTGCGCAATTCGCGCGGCGTCATGGCCAAGCAGCGCGAGGAATTCAAAATCAAGGAGTACCCGTTTTACGACTACGGCGCGTTGGACTCCCTCTCAAAGCGCTTCGTCTCCATGCCGCACGCGCAGGAGCGATTTTTTGAATCGGGCAGCGACGTCGCAAAAATCTCATTCCACCACGCGGGACACGTCTTCGGCGCCTCCAGCGTCATGTTCGAATACGCCAAGAGCCGCGTCTTCTTTTCCGGAGACTTATGCTTCAACTCCACCCCCATCCTGCGCGGAGCGTCCGTTCCGGACGGCAGAATTGACGTCATGGTGATGGAGACGACGCGCGGAACTTATGACAGGCCCGCAGGCCAGACGCACCAGACGGAGGCCAACAGGCTCATAGAATCCATGGCCAAAATAATTTCGGAAGGGGGGAACGTTCTGATACCCTGCTTCGCGCTCGGCAGGGCGCAGGAAATTTTCAACCTCATACACATAGCCAAAGCCATGGAGGCCATACCGTGGGAGTGCCCCGTGTATTCCGGCGGGCTGGGTCTGGACATTGCCGAGCACATCGCGGCGGTTTCAAAAAAGTACGGGCAGTTCCACTTCGGCAAAAGCTGCCTTGAGGGCGTCCTTCCGCTGCGCGACGAAATCATACCGGGGAAGGATTTTGACAAGAAGGGCATATACGTACTCGGCAGCGGCATGATGATGCCCAACACGCCGAGCTACGCTGCCGCCGCCGCCCTCATGGAGCACCGCGAAAACGCGATATATTTTGTGGGCTATGCGGACCCTGAAACGCCCGCCGCGCGCCTGCTCAAATGCCCCAAGAATGCGGACTTCGCCTTCCCCGAACTTTCATACGTGGGCAAGGCCAACTGCCGCGTGGCCAAGTTTGACTTAAGCTCCCACGCCGAACGCTCTGAAATTTTGAAATTCATATTGGATAAGGACCCGCGTTGCGTCATTCTCACGCACGGCAGCCTGGAGGCGCGCGAATGGTTCATGTATGAAATCATGGACATTTCGCCGAAGACGCAGGTCATAATACCCGAACCCGGCGAGGCTATTGAATTCTGACGAACGCCTCGGGCGCCTAAGTTCGTCACAAATAAGGCCCGCACAGGTCATGTACTAATTTGTACACTCCCAGCGCGAGCCTTATTTGTTCCTGCTTATGCATTCCGAATCATTGCGTCAGAATTCAATAGATGCGTTAAAACTGACGGATTTTTTATTTTAAAAACAAACAGAGTCTCGAAACTTTCTGATAGGAAACATTGATGACCTGTTTGTTTTTGGATGAGGCATTGAATTGGAAATTCAATCTCATCCAAAACCGAAACGCGACTAAGCGTCTGGCGGGAACGTAGAGAGTTCGTGAAAACTCAACACAAAACGAGATGCGAAGCATCCTAAGTCCAGAGTTGGATTTGCTGCGGGTGCGGGGCGCGCAGCCCCACATTCATAAACGAATAAAAGGCACCCCTAGAATCTGAAGACTCTGTCCATTTTGCGGACGGGCCGGGGGACTTTGAGCGTAATGATGTCGCCTTTTGCGGCTTCGGATATGGGGAAGGAGTCGGCGTGCATGCCTTCAAGTTTGAATCGCAAATAGCCGCTTTTTTCGCCTTCAATCTGGATATCTTCGCCGACGCTTATGCGGGAATTGTCTATGGATATTTCAGCTATCATGGCTTTGGGAAAGTATTTGAGCACGTGCCCGAGTATCTTCTTTTTCTCCTTCGCCATGTTGCCTGTGCTCGTCCAGTTTCCGAGCGGGCGCCCCATGAAGAAGCCGTCTGAAAAGCCCCTGTTGAAGACGCTTTCGAGGCGTTCCATAAGCCGTTTCTTTAACGCCGCAAAGGAAGCGTCAAAACCAATTTTGCGCCTGTTTTCAAAATAGAAGTCGACGGCCTTTCTGTACGCGCTCACGGTTTCGAAGACGTATTCCGCGTTCCGTCCGCGCCCCTCGATTTTGAGCGAATCTACTCCGGCTTTAATGAGCTCCTCAATGAAGGGCAGGGTGCAGAGGTCTTTGGGGCTCATCACGTATTGCCCGCGCAGATTGAACTTTGCGGAGCTTTCTTCCGTGTCGTAAATGTCATAACTGCGGCGGCAGGGTTGCGCGCACTCGCCCCTGTTGGCGCTCTTGTTGCACGAAAAAAGCGACATGAAGCAGCGTCCGCTTACGGAGACGCACATGGCGCCGTGCGCGAAGACTTCCATTGAAACCTTCTTCGCGTCCGCTCCCAGAATCTTTTTGAGGCCGCCGCGTATTGATTTCAGATTTTCCAGCGTGCACTCCCGCGCGAGGACGCAGCGCGCTATTCCGAAATTCTTATAATACGAGGCGACCGCTTCCGCGTTGGCCACGGACGCCTGTGTGGAGAGAAACACGGGCACGCCGTGTTTTTTGGCAATCTCAATCACGGAAAAATCCCACGCAATCAGGGCGTCCACTTCCGCGCGCTTTGCGGCGGAAATTATCCTTTCAAGCCTTGCGCGTTCGGAGTCAAAATATATGGTGTTCAGCG
>JAVBSZ010000173.1:0-2722 GCA_031556415.1 Opitutales bacterium
CTCAAAACGGCCTTGAGGAACTTTTCGCCCATGGGCACTATGGCAATGCCGTTTATGCTCAAAAGGGACTCCATCGCGAGTATGGATTCCGCCCTCGTCATCTTGCCTTTTGTGGCGAAGTTGATTTTCAATGCCGGAAGCGAAGCGCTCTGCAGAACGGTCTTGCCGGAAAGCAGTTCGAGTATCCTTATCACCTGTATGGGGGATTCGTCCACGAAGAAGAATGGCCCCTGCATGTCGTCGTCCCCGCCGCCGTTTGGCCCGCGGCGCTCTCCGCGCGGGAAAGGCGTGATGTTCTGCGAGCGCATCATCTCCCTTATTTCATCCTCCGTGGGCGGCTTCGGCGTTGCCGCGTTTTGCGCAGGCGCAGGCGGCGGCGGCTGAAGTTGGAGTTGCGTTGCGGGCTGCGGCTGGGCGGCCTGCTGGGGGGACTGTGCCTGAGGCTGCGGTGCTGCGTTTTGCGCATTTAAAAACGCGCCGAAAAATAGTAGTAAAATGGCTGTGAAACTTAGTTTTTGCATAAGCTTAATTTTTCTGCGTTTCCTGTAAAAATTCGAACGAACAAATCGTGTAGGCGGCGTTGATGGAGCCCTTTCCGTCGCCCACAAACGCGGCCTCCTGCACGGAGACGTAGGGCGAGAGAGAGCGCAGCCCCTTTTCAAATTCCGCCAGCTGCGCTATGTTTGACTTGTGGGAATTGAGGCGCACGGAGTGAACCTGGGTTTTGTCTAGCGCGGCGGAAGTGGGCTGCGTGAGCTCGTACGGAAGGCCCGCCGCCTGCGCGGTTTCCTCCACGAACTTTTGGAGCTGGCTCGTTGATACGGTCTTTGAGGCGTCCAAAAATTCCTGCGCCTTTGCCAGCTCTTCAAGTATGCCGCCCTCCTGCCCTATCACGAGCCGCGCAACCTCCCTCTTGCTGCCGAGGTCCGAAATTTTCGCCGACACCTCCACCTGCGAATCCGAAAGGCTTGAGTACCAGATCACGAGGCCGGACCACGCAAATATCCAGAGCATTGCGCGCTCGCGCGCGTTGCGCGTGCGATAGAAGGCCCTGACCCTGTTTATAAGCCTCTTCATTTTTTATTGAAAGTGATTGTCATTGTAAACTGCGTGCTGCCCGACTTCGAAACGGGGATTACGTTCTCCACCTTTTTGACGAGGGGGTTTGCCGCCAGCAGGTCCGCGTATTTGTTGACGGTGTCAATGCTGTCGGCCTTGCCGGAAACCGTGATTTGCGACGCGCTCTTTGCGGCGCTGCGCGTGAACTCCACCTGTGAAGGCCTGTCCTTGTTTATTACGCCGAGCAGCCATACGTTGTAAAGAGTGTCTTCCGAAAAGGTTTTTAAAAACGCGAGCTGCTCGCTCATCTTCTCAATTTTTTTGGAATGCGGGAGCAGTTCGTCCATCTCGGCCTGGAGGCTCTCCGCCTCGGCCTGCTTGAAAAAGAGTGAGATTTGCCAGACGCAGAGCAGCGCGAATGTCGCGCACACAGCCCACGCGCAGAAGGCCGCAGACGCCGCGCGCATGCGCTTTTTGGCGGCCGCGCGCAGAAGCTCCGCCGGGCGCACGTCCGAAATGCCGCGCAGAACCGAGGCGCGCTTCTTCCATACAATCGCGGCGCCTCCGTCCGCCGCGCGCATTCTGAATGACACCGAGAACGCCGCTTCCTTGGCTTCCGTCAGCGCGTACAATGAGCATTTTTCTATGCCGAACTTTTCGGCGAGCGTTTTAAGGTTGTCGGAATCCGACCTGGCCTCGTCCGTCCTGCACGATACAAAATCCGCAATCTCCGCGCCCTGAGTCCTGAAGGCTGAGACAAAGCCGTCGCCGAAATAGGCCGTCCAGGCGTCCTGCGGAAGCTTTGCGC
Organism: Opitutales bacterium; assembly: GCA_031556415.1. GTDB lineage: Bacteria > Verrucomicrobiota > Verrucomicrobiia > Opitutales > Intestinicryptomonadaceae > CALXQW01. The sequence continues at coordinate 1,868 of JAVBSZ010000173.1, forward strand.
CGGCGATGATTGCGCACAGCGGCATTGCAAACGCGGCCTCTTTAAGCTTCCCAGAAACAGCCTCGTCTTTCCTGAATTTTTCCGCGGCGGCGGCGTAGACCAAAATTTTGGAACCCGAACGCGCCACCCCCCAGAGCAGGTTTTCCATTGAAATGGGGCTGTTCTCCTCAAGGTAGGTTTCGCCCATGGCCTTGGCGTCGGCGTCGGAAAGCTCCGCGCCCGCCGCAAGCGCCTTCACAAAAAACGCGTCGTCCGGCAAAATCAAAAAACTGTCGGCAAAATCAGCTCTCATAAATCCTGGGTATTAACACCGTTAAATGCAAAAAGTTTCATGCAAGTTCAATCAAATAAATCAGTCCGCCCCGTCCACGGTTGAAAGTTCGAGTATTTTTGCGCTAGACGCCGAAGTCTCCCCGCGCCTTGCGGAGGCTCCAGCCCTTGAAGTTGACGCCTCCGGAGAGCCGTAGACCGCGCTCAGATAGTATTCCCCCACTCCGCGCTTTATTGTGATTTCTATTTTCACGCGCGAGGTTTCATAAGCGGATTTTTTTGACGGCGCCTCCACTCCCCGCGCGGCAACGTCTGAGGCGCTTTTCACCCAGGTAATGCCGTCTGTCACGGAAACCCCTTCTCCGCGCAGGGCGCCGTAAAGCCTCTCGTCATACGTGACCGTTTCCGCCTCGCACATGGCCTCCAAAACCTCCTCGGAAGCGGAATTCAGATTAACCTGCGGAAAATTCTCGAGGCTGAATATGCGCGTGAAGGCCTCGTAGCGGGCGTTGGGGAAATTGTCTTCGCCGTAAAAATGTTCGCGGAAATGCTTGACGTAAAAAAGCTCTGAAAAGCTTTTCAGCG
>JAVBSZ010000216.1:0-6403 GCA_031556415.1 Opitutales bacterium
CGCCAAAGTTCCCTTGACAAAATTTCTTCTCTTCATGTTTTCCCCTTTTTTGATTCTATTCTTTTGTCCTGACTAAATGCAGGATGTTTTTTGCTCGACCCGCATGCTAGCACCTATCGCCAATAAAATCAATACGCTGATGCATTTTTCTTTGCACTATTTTGACCTAATTAAAAACTTTCGACTCACAGCAAAGCGGTATCGGTAAAAAAACATACCGCTTCTGTTTTTGCGGAAGAAATTTGACGCCTCTAAAGCAACTCTCCCAATACTGTTTTGACGCAATGATTTATAGTGCCTTCTTTGCTCGGAGAGTTCGCTTTATTCTAGCACAACGATTTTTCGATGCAGAAGCAGGCGCAAGGGCGATTGCTCCGCAATTCCGCTATCCCCAAAATATCCGTTTTGACGTAATGATTTGGGATGAAGAGCAAGGCGCAAAAAAATTCCACGCTGGGAGTGTACAAGTAGTACATGACCTGTGTGGAATTTTTTTTGCAACGCCGCTATTCGCCCAAAGCGTTCGTCAAAATCTGGGGAGGAAGGGCTTGAGAATCTTGACGGCATCGCCGTGGCTTATGCCGGAGAGCGATATCTTCCAGGCGAGTTCGACTTCGTTCTGGATGCGCGGCTTTTCGCGGGAGGCGCAGACGGAGGCGGCCATCTCGAAAACCTGGACGGCGTAGGAGTCGTGCTTGGAGAGGGCGAAGAAGACGGCGGATTTGCAGAGGGCGGTGAAGACGGCGTCGTCGGTGATGCGGAAGGCGCATTTCTGCACCATTTCAAAGGCGCCCTTGGCGTCTCCGTTTTTGATTTGCGTTTCGCAGACTTCGGGCAGAAGCAGGGAGAACTCCTTGGGGGCTGCCACTTCGAGGATGGCGTCTTTGGCGGCGCGGTTCCATTTTTCGGAAAGGGCGGCGTCTATGGGCGAGAGCCTGCCGGCTATGGCTGCGAGGCGCGCGGCGTGGCGGCCTTCGGCGGAATCGCAGACGACTTTTGCGGGGACGAGGGTTTCCGAAAGCGTTGTGACGGCCTCCTGCGGGATGGACGCGGGGTCCATGTCTTTTAGCGTTTCGGCCATTTTTGAAATGTCCGCGCCCGGGGCCACGCAGCCTATGATGATGACGCAGGAGTTGCGCAGCGCGGCGTCTTTAAAGCCTTTGGCGATGCCGTAAGCCTGGTCGGCCATGCCCTCCTTTGCGAGGGAAATTGCGGTCCTGAAAAGAAAATCGTCCTTCTCCTGGCCGGACTTCAGCTTGGAGATGACCGCGAGAGCCTCCGAATATTCGCTGTCTTTCGAGAAGCTTTCGGCCATGACGCTCACGAGTTCCTGCGCGAGCTTTTCGTCCTTTATATCCCTGAAAAATTCGAGCGCCACGTTGTTGCGGCCCGCGTTTGCGGCGGCGGCGGAGACGTCGGCAAGCGCCTGCTGGCGCATCTTCGGCATGCTTATCTTGCCGGCGTTTGTGAAGGCGGTTTTGAGCGCCGCCTCGTACTCCTTCATTTCCTGCGCGCCCAGACCGCGCGCGGAGGAGGCGGCCTCCCTGAGCTTCTTTGCGTTGGCCATGTCGTAATTAATCATGGAGGCGAGCTTCCGCGCGTCTTCGATGAATTTCTTGGGGTTCTCAAGCTTGGGCGAAGCTGCGGGATGTATGCGCACGGTGGTTTTCACCTGCGCGCCGCGCTCCTGCGCCTTGCGCTTGAACTCCTCGACCATCTGCGCGTTGGAACCCTGCAGGTGCGCCGCGCGGATGGACATCACGGAATTCTTGTACGCGGGCAGCGTGATGCGCGCCACGCATGAATTTATCATCATGCCGATCTGCTCCTCGGGAAGTTTTTGGGGAAGCGTGAAGCCCTCCGCCTCAAGAGCCTTTTCCTCATTCTGCGCGTATATCAGAATTGTCGCGAGTTTTGAGAGGGCCTCGTCCCTCTTTGCCGCGTCCGCATTTGCGAGGGCCACGGCCCAGGCAAGGCGCACCGGCTCCATCTCCTGCGCTGCCAGAACTTCCAGACGGGGAATGACCGTCTGCTGGAGCTCGTTATACGTGCAGGGCCCCATGTGCGTGTTGGAGTCTTTCACCATTTCAAGCGCGATGCGCGTGCCCTGGTAGTTTTCGAGTATCCGCGCGGCGTCGGCGCGGGCGTCAAGGCAGTAGTTGAGGGCGTCCGAATACTTGCCGCCCTCGAAGTACGCGGAGGCCTTGGCGACCTTTGAGGAGGCGAGGACGAAGGCCCTGTTCGCGGCCTCATCGGTCTTTTCGCAGGCGCAGAGCGCAAAGAGCGCCGCCGCCGCAAAGCTTGCGGGTAAAAATTTTCTCATAGTAGTTCCGGCGAGTCTCTCCCAAGACAGGGCCTTTGTAAAGATTTTTAAAATTTGCCAATGCGGCGAGCCCGCTCCAAAACAAAACGCACTGCAAAGCTTTGAAACGGAGATTTCGGAATTGGAACGCGGACAGGCGCTTGAAGCACCACCCAATGAAGGGCTAAGCCCTCGACGAAATCATCAGCAAGTTAAAAAATCATGTTTACAAAAGCTTGCGCGGGCGTGATATTTCGCAATACTTTGAATCAATGAAGCAGGGTCTTACAGTCGGTCAACGCCTCAAGTTTTTAATACAAGACTTGTTCGTCCACGGCTTGTTGATAGGAGGAATCGTCACCGGGAATATGTTTCTTGTGGTTGGCGTAGTCCTGATTTATCTAAAATTCCCTGAGCGCTATTTATGAAATATGCCTGTGCAATCTGCAAAAACGATTTCGACAAGCCGAAACGTAAAGTTAAAGGAACTTATCACCTGATGGGCATTTTTGGCGCCATATTGGTTTTAGGCGCTATCGTAAACGGGGATGGCGGGCTTTGGGCTGGCGGCGTAGCCTGCCTACTCATATACGGAGTCTTCATTTTTGCCGGCATCGCGTCAAAGAAGGTTTGCCCGAAATGCAACGGCGAAAACTTCTACAAGAATTCGTAGAATTTCGCCCCTCTCATACAACCTGCATACAACCAACGGGCGTAAATTTTTGATTTAAAACAACGCACCGCAATACTCATAAGCCCTTACGGCAACTGCTTCGCAGTGAGCCTATCCCTTGATGGCCGCGAGCGTATTGAAATACGTAGGTGTTTGGATTTTAAAAGCACCAAAATTCCAAACCTAAAGCTTCCCCCAAAGAAGGAGAAAAAACTTGAAAGGGCCGTAAAGCCCGTCTAAAAGTGTACGTTTACAAGCCCGCCATGTTTTGCGGCGGGGAATTTGAAAAGGGGAATTTATGAAAAAAAGCGTTAAAATTGCAATGCTCGCGCTAATCGCGGGCGCACTGAGCCTAAATGCGGCCGCGCCGCGCCCGCTGGAGCCCACCATTGGAGACTTCCTCACGGACCCTTTGGGGATGAACCTTGAAAACATATCGTTCAGCTGGAAGCTGCCCGAGAGCGAAGGAGCGTACCAGAAGGCCTACCGCGTGGCTGTGGCCACGAGCCCCGAGGCGCTCGAAGATTTCCCCGACGTCTGGGACAGCGGAAAGGTGGACAACTGCCGCAGCGTGCACACGCCCTACGGCGGCCGCAAGCCCAAGAGCGGCGAAAAACTCTTTTGGCGCGTAAAGTACTGGGACAAGGACGGCGTGGAAAGCGCGTGGTCCAACATATCGTCCTTTGAAGCCGGCCTGCAGGACGCGGAAGACTGGAAGGGCGCAAAGTGGCTCAAGACCTCCGTCGGCAAGATGTTCGTGAAGGACAGGATAATGCCCTGCATTTTCAGGAAGGAGTTTGAAATCAAGCACAGGCCGCTCAAAACGCGCCTTTACATAGCTTCGAAGGGCGTTTTTGAGGCGCGCATCAACGGCAAAAAAGTGGGCGACGACTTCTGGGGCACCGGCTGGACGGACTACCGCAAGAGGGTTCAGTCCAGCACTTACGACCTCACCGGGGTGGTCACGCGCGGCAAGAACGCAATCGCAATCACCCTCGCAGACGGCTGGTTTGCGGGCAGCATGAGCTCAAACAACCGCGAATCCTTCTACGGACTGCGCCCCGAATTCATCGCCAAGCTCGTCATCACCTTCACGGACGGCACGGAGGAAGTCATCTTAACAGACGCCACCTGGAAGTGCGAGAAAAGCGCGGTGCTCGCCGCCGACATTTACGACGGGGAGTCTTACGACGCGCGCCTTGCGGAAAAACTCGAAGGCTATGACAAGCCCAAGTTTGACGACTCCAAGTGGCTGGACGCCGACATCGCAAACGAAAACCCCTTCCACGTAAAGATAGACCCGCGCCGCGACACGCCCATCAGGCAGTTTGAGGAACTCACGCCCGTCTCCATGACGGAGCCCCAAAAGGGCGTCTTCGTCTTCGACATGGGGCAGAACATGGTCGGTTCAATCGCAATGAGGATGGCCGCGCCGCGCAACACCACGCTGAAAATCCGCTACGCGGAAATGCTCAACAAGGACGGAACGCTCTACACCGCCAACTACCGCAGCGCGGATTCGACGGACTATTACATATTCAGGGGCTCCTGGCTCTTCCCCGAAAAATGGACGCCCGTGCTCACCTTCCACGGCTTCAGGTACGTGGAATTCAGCGGCCTGCCCGAGGGCATGACGCCCGACCTTTCAAGCGTCACAGGCCTCGTCTGGCACAACGACATGAAGCCCACCGGCAGTTTTGAATGTTCGGACCCCCTCTTAAACAAGCTTCAAAGCAACATAGTCTGGGGCCAGAAAGGCAACTTCTTCAGCGTGCCGACGGACTGCCCGCAGCGCGACGAGCGCCTCGGCTGGACGGGGGACGCGCAGGTCTTCGCGCCCACCGCCGCCTTCAACATGGACGTGAGCGCCTTCTTCTCAAAATGGATGGTGGACCTGCGCGACGCGCAGAACGCCAACGGCGCCTATTCCGACACGGCGCCGGCGATAGGCCTGGGCCACGGGCGCGCGGCCTGGGCGGACGCGGGCGTCATCATCCCCTGGACGATGTACCAGGCCTACGGGGACAGATACGCGCTCGAAAGCAACTACGAGGCCATGAAGAAATATATCGAATTCCAGAAGAACGATTCCCCGGGCCTCATCCGCACCAAGGTCGGCTACGGGGACTGGCTGCAGCCCTACGCGCCCAACCCGGGCGGCGGCAACACGCCCAAGGAGCTCATCGGCACGGCGTACTTCGCGCACACGGCCTGCATCATGTCGAAAATCGCAACAATCCTCGGCAGGAAGGATGACGCGGACTACTTCAAAAAACTCTCGCAGGAGGTGAAGGACGCCTTCGTCAAAACCTTCGTCAAAAGCGACGGCGTTATAGGCGAAGACAGCCAGACGGGCTACCTGCTGGCCCTCGCCTTTGACATCCTGCCCGAAGACAAACGCGCCACCGCCACCGCCAAGCTCATGGCCGCCATAGACAAGGCGGACGGCCATCTGCGCACGGGCTTCGTGGGCACCCCGCTCATCAACCCCGTCCTTTCAAAAGTCGGCAAGACGGACGCCGCATACGGAATACTTCTTAAAGAAACATACCCGGGCTGGCTCTTCTCAATCCACCAGGGTGCAACCACGATGTGGGAGCGCTGGAATTCCTACACCCACGCCGACGGTTTCGGCGACGCGGGCATGAACTCCTTCAACCACTACGCCTACGGCGCAATAGGCCTGTGGATGTACGAAAAGATTGGCGGCCTCTCCATTTCGTGCGGCCCCTCAAAACCCGCGTACAAGGAGACGGTATTCGCGCCCGAACTCGGCGGCGGCATCTCCTACGCGAAGGTCTCAAAGGAAACGCCCTACGGCCTCGTCCAAAGCGCTTGGGAAATTGAGGACAACACGATGCTCTGGGAAATAATCATAGCACCGAACACCAAGGGAAAAATCGTTTTCCCGACGTCGAAAATCGGCAGCATACTCATAGGCGGCGAAGCGCTTGAAGACTTCGCCAAGCGCACTGGCGCGGAAATTTCCGAATGTGGAGGCAGGCCCGTGCTTTCAAAAGTCCCCGCCGGAGAGTTTGAGATAGAATTTGAGCTTTAAGACTATGAAACAGTTTAAAATTCGCGCCGGAGGCTTTTGCGCCTTGGCGGCGGGAGCCTTCCTTCTTGCCGCGTGCAAAACCGCAGAAATGAAAAAACAGGAAACTCCCAAAAGCGCGGAGTTTTCAATGCAGGACTTCAGGAGCCCGCCCAACCTCTTCCGCGCAATCCCGTTTTGGAGCTGGAATGAGGACATGCGGCCCGACGAGGTGCGCCGCCAGATAGGCCTAATACAGCAGGGCGGCTGGGGCGGCGCCTTCGTGCACAGCCGCGTGGGCCTCACAACGCCCTACCTCGGCAAGGAATGGTTTGCGGCGGCCGACGCCGCGGTGCTTGAATGCACAAAGCGGAGCCTGCAGGTTTTCCTTTAT
>JAVBSZ010000109.1:0-9546 GCA_031556415.1 Opitutales bacterium
CCACGAAGGCGCGGAGCACTAAAATTTAATACCAAAAAGGAACCAACATGATAGACATACTCGCAGAAACGACAAACGCAATATCGGGAATCACCGGCAACATACACATAGCCTTCGGCTGCCTGGGCGCGGCGTTGGGCGTGGGCTGGGTGGGCGCAAAGGCGGTTGACGCCGTGGGCAGAAACCCGGGCGCAAGCGGCAAGATACTCGTGCAGGGCATTCTCGGCATGGCGCTCGCGGAAGCTATCGCGTTCTACGTCATATTCCTCGCAAAATAACCGCGCGCTTATCGCAATAAGATGAACGCGATTTTTGCAGAAGGCAACCCCTTGCAGTTCCTGGCCGACCTCGGCGTGGAATGGCCCATGCTGCTCGGGCAGGGCCTTAGCTTCGCCCTCATGGCGGCGGCCCTCTGGTACTTTGTGCTCAGGCCCGTCCTCAAAACGGCGGAGGAGCGCCAGGCAAAAATAGAGCAGGGCCTTAAGGACGCGCAGGACGCTGCGGCGCGGCGCGCAGCAGCCGAGGAGGAGGCGCGCAAAAAAATCACCCAAAGCGCCGTCGAAGCCGCGGCCCTCCTTGAAAAGACGAGACAGGACGCGGCCGCGCTCATCGAAGGCGCAAAGGCGCAGTCCGCGCAGGCGGCGGCCCAAATCCAGAAGCAGGCCGCCGAACAGATAGAGCTGGACAGGAAAAAAATGCGCGACGAACTGCGCGGGGAAATCTCGCAGCTGGTCGTCAAAACAACCGTCAAGCTGGTCGGCGAAGTGCTCACGCCGGAGCAGAAATCAAAACTTGCGGACCTATCCGCGCAAAAACTGGACGCGGACAAATAATGAACACCGAAAGGCGCGCGCAAATTCTGGCCGAAAGCTCCCTCAATTCAAAGGGGCTTCTGGACATCGTGCGCGTGCGCGCGGCGCTTGAAATAATTTCGGAGGAAAAATCCGAACTCAAAAGGCTGCGCCTCCTGCGCCTCTACAAAAAGCGCGCTTCACTCATGCTGGCCCAGGAACGCGCGGAAATACAGTACGCCGGAAAGCCCTCCGCAGAACATCTTGCAAAGCTGGAAGCCTTCCTGAAGGGCAGGGCGGGCAAAGACGTCGAAGTGAAAATGATTGAAAACCAAACGCTCCTCGCGGGCGTGAAGCTCGTATCAAGGGACGACATCTGGGAAAACTCCGCGCGCCTGGAGCTTGAAAAATTGGAATCTGACACGGCGAAAATCGCATAAAATATTTGGACATGGAAAACGGAATACTCAAAGAAATTGAAGCGAGCATAGAGCGCTTGGAAAACGAAAGCCGCAAGAGCAACGTGGGCAAGATAGTTTCGGTGGCCGACGGCGTCGCGCACCTCAGCGGCCTCAGCGAAGCCATGTACAACGAGATGATAGCCTTTGACGGCGGCGTCTTCGGCATGGCCCTCAACCTCGGCGAGGACGAGGTGGGCTGCGTGCTGCTTGGCGACGTCACGGGAATAAGGGAGGGCGGCGAGGGCCGCACAACTGGCAAGCTTTTGAGCGTACCCGTGGGCAAGAAGCTCCTCGGCAGGGTGGTGGACGTGCTCGGCAGGCCCATTGACGGCAAGGGGGAAATCAAGGCGACGGAATTTTATCCGGTTGAAAAAATCGCGCCCGGCATCATACCGCGAAAGAGCGTGGACCAGCCCGTGCAGACGGGCATATTGGCCGTCGACGCCATGATACCCATAGGCCGGGGCCAGCGCGAACTGATAATCGGAGACCGCTCAACGGGCAAGACGGCTATCGCGCTTGACACCATCATAAACCAGGCGCGCCTAAACAAGGCGGGCGTTGCAGGCGGGGACAAATCCTTCAGGCCCGTCTATTCAATCTACGTGGCCGTGGGCCAGAAGAACGCAAACATCGCCAGAACGCTCCAGCTTCTTGAAGAGCAGGGCGCGCTTGAGTGGACGACAGTAGTCGTCGCGGGCGCTTCGGAAAACGCCGCAAACCTTTACATAGCGCCATACTCCGGCTGCGCCATGGGCGAATGGTTCATGGAAAACGGCATGGACGCCCTCATCGTTTTTGACGACCTTTCAAAGCACGCCGCCGCCTACAGGCAGGTGTCCCTCGTGCTCAAGCGCCCCTCGGGCCGCGAGGCGTATCCGGGAGACGTTTTCTACCTGCACAGCCGCCTGCTTGAGCGCTCCGCGCGCCTCAACGAGGAAAGCGGCAACGGCTCGCTCACGGCGCTGCCGATTATTGAAACGCAGGCCGGAGACGTCAGCGCGTACATCCCCACGAACGTGATTTCCATCACCGACGGCCAGATATTTTTGGACACCGACCTCTTCAACCAGGGCGTGCGCCCCGCGATATCCATAGGCATTTCCGTTTCCCGCGTGGGAAGCGCCGCCCAGATAAAGGCGTTCAAGCAGGTTGCGGGGAAAATCAAGGGCGAGTACGCACAGTACAAGGAGCTTGCCGCCTTCGCGCAGTTCGGTTCGGACCTTGACGCGCGCACAAAGGCGATAATCGACAAGGGAGACAGGCTCGTGGAAGTGCTCAAGCAGACGAACAACTGCCCGCTGGCGGTGGAGATGCAGATCTCCGTGCTCTGGGCATCGCAGAATGACTTTTTTGCCGACGTGCCCGTGAACCGCGTGGTGGAGGCCGCAAAAAGCATGCGCGAATATTTCGGCGCAAGGTATGCGGACCTCCTCAAGGAGATAGCCGACAAAAAGGTTCTGGACGACGAGCTTTCGGCAAAACTCAAGGCCGCCTGCGCGGAGTGGAGAAAGTCTTTCGCGTAAGCGGGATGAGATAAAATGAAAGGTTTGAGGGAAATAAAGGGCCGCATCAAGGCGGTCAAGAGCACGGGACAGATAACCCATGCCATGCAGCTTGTGGCGGCCTCGAAGATGAAGCGCGCGCAGCAGGCCGCGGAGGGCGGCCGCGCGTACACCATGCTGCTTCTCGACCTTCTGCGCAGCATAGAGGACGCCGGCGGGAACATACATTCCCACCCCCTCTTCGACGAAAAGCGCGAGGCGAAAAAGCGCCTCGTCATAGTTTTTTCCACAGACAAGGGGCTTGCGGGGCCGCTCAACACAAACCTTTTCAAATCCATCCTCGAACTCCCGCGCGATTGCGACTTCATCGCCGTTGGCGAGAAGGGCGCAAAGTTTCTGGCGCGCATGGGCCGCAGTCTCGTGGCCAAATTCAAGATTTCGGACACGGTGCGCTTCAACGAAATCAAGCCCGTCTGCGAGATGGCCATACAGCGCTACGTCGCCGGAGAGTGCGACACTATCGAGATACTCTACACGCAGTACGTCAACACGCTAAAGCAAGTGCCGGACTTGGTCAAGCTCGTGCCCGCCACGGAGCTGAGCCAGTGCATAGAGCGCATGAGGGAGCTTTTCAAAGTGGAGGAAACGCAGGCTGTGGAGACGCGCGAATTCTCCTTTGAGCCCAGCGTTAAGGAGCTTCTAAAGGAGCTGCCGGAATACTACGTGAAGAACATGGCCTACCAGCTCGCGCTCGACGCTAAGGCCAGCGAGCAGTCCTCAAGGATGGTCGCCATGAAGAACGCCAGCGACAACGCCGACCGCCTCATGGAAAGCCTCTCGCTGGAATTCAACAAGGCGCGCCAGAACGCCATCACAACGGAAATCATAGAGCTGGCCGCGGGCGCGGCGGCGCAGTAAAATTTAAAGAAAAACGACATGAGCGAAAATAAAAAAACAGGCAAAGTGACACAGGTGATAGGCGCCGTAGTGGACGTGCAGTTTTCCGAAGACTCCATACCAGACATTTACAACGCGCTGACCGTGCAGACGGCGGACGCGAAAAAGAGCGTCATCCTCGAAGTGCAGCAGCACCTTGAGGGCGGCGTGGTCAGAACCGTTGCGATGAACGCCACCGACGGCCTCAGCAGGAACGCGCTTGTGGCGGACACCGGCTCTCCAATCAAGGCGCCCGTCGGAAATGCGGTGCTGGGAAGGATTTTCAACGTCGTTGGAGACACCGTAGACAACAAGGGCCCCGCAAACGTGAAGGAGTACCTGCCCATACACCGCAACCCGCCGCCGCTCGTGGAACAGAGCACCAAGGCGGAGATACTTGAAACGGGCATCAAACCCATAGACCTCATCTGCCCCTTCATCAAGGGCGGAAAGGTCGGCGCCTTCGGGGGCGCGGGCGTGGGCAAGACGGTCGTCATAATGGAGCTTATCAACAACATCGCCAAGGCGCACGGCGGCTACTCCGTATTTGCGGGCGTGGGCGAACGCTCGCGCGAGGGTAATGACCTTTACCACGAAATGGCCGGCAGCGGCGTTATTGACGAAAAGAACCCCGAGAAGTCCAAAGTGGCGCTCGTGTACGGCCAAATGAACGAGCCCCCGGGCGCGCGCATGAGGGTGGCGCTCACCGCGCTCACCATGACGGAATATTTCCGCGACGTTCAGGGGCAGGACGTGCTCCTCTTTGTGGACAACATCTTCCGATTCTCACAGGCGGGCAGCGAAGTCAGCGCGCTTTTGGGCCGCTCGCCCTCGGCGGTCGGCTACCAGCCCACGCTCGCGCAGGAAATGGGCCAGCTTCAGGAGCGCATAGCCTCCACTAAAAAGGGCTCCATCACCTCATTCCAGGCCGTCTACGTTCCGGCTGACGACCTTACCGACCCGGCTCCCGCAAACACTTTCTCGCATTTGGACTCCACCATAGTTCTGGACAGGGCCATCGCGTCACTGGGCATATACCCTGCGGTGGACCCGCTTGCGTCAACTTCCAACGCGCTCACGCCGACAATAGTTGGGCAGGAGCATTTTGACGTTGCCCGCGGCGTGCAGGCGGTGCTGCAGAAGTACAAGGATCTTCAGGACATCATCGCCATCCTCGGCGTCGACGAGCTTTCGGACGAGGACAAAATGGCCGTCTTCCGCGCGCGCAAAATCCAGAAGTACCTTTCACACCCCTTCCACGTGTCGGAAATCTTTAATGGTATCAAGGGAACCTATGTATCCATTGCCGACACCATACGCGGCTTCAAGATGATACTGGACGGAGAGCTCGACCACGTCAACGAGAACGACTTTTACATGAAGGGCAAAATCGAGGAGGTCCTCGAAGCCCATGAGCAGAGCCAGAAAGATTTAAAAAAATAAGCCATGCCGCTTAGCCTTCACATAATCACGCCCGACGGCGTCGTCTGGAAAAGCGACTCCGTAAAAAGCGTGACGCTGCCCGCGCGCGGCGGAGAAGTGGGCATCCTCGAAGGCCACATCCCGCTCATCACGATAATAGACGCCGGAGACGTCCGCGTGGAGAATACCGACGGCAGCATTGAAGACGTCGCGGTGGACAAGGGCTACGCGCGCTGCATGGCGGACAAGGTGGCGATACTCACGGAAGCCGCGGTGAAGTTTGAGGATATAGACCTTGACGCGATAAAGTCCGCAAAAGAAAAAGCAGAGGCCGCGCTTGAAAAGGCCCGCAGGGAATCCGGCAAGGCGGATCCGGAAGAGATAGAAAGGCTGGAGGCCATAATGCGCTTCTCCATAGCCCAGGAACTCGCAAAGGCAAAACGCAAATAATTTTTCGACATGAGCGAAGAGACACCAAAGTCAAAACATTTCATCAGGCAGATAATAGAGGACGATATCGCGAAGGGGTTGGACCCTAAAGACATCATCACCCGCTTCCCGCCCGAACCAAACGGCTGCCTGCACATAGGCCACGCAAAGGCCTTCTGTCTGGACTTCGGCATGGCGCTCGAATACGGCGGCAAGTGCAACCTGCGCTTTGACGACACCAACCCCGCCAAGGAGGAAAACCGCTTTGTTGAGGCCATCAAAGAGGACGTCCGCTGGCTCGGCTTTGACTGGGAGGACAGGCTCTTCTACGCTTCTGACTATTTTGAAGATTTGTACAACTACGCCATTGAGCTAATTGAAACGGGCAAGGCGTACATCTGCACGCTCTCTCCCGACGAATTCAAGGAGTACCGCGGTATCCCGGGCAAGCCGGGCAAGGACAGCCCCTTCCGCAATAGGCCCGCCGCCGAAAGCCTTGACATTTTCAGGCGCATGCGCGCCGGAGACTTCAAAGACGGCGAATACGTCCTTCGCGCAAAAATAGACATGACGGACCCGAACCTGCACATGCGCGACCCCGCCATATACAGGATAAAGCACTCCGAGCACATTCGTACCGGAAACGCGTGGTGCATATACCCCATGTACGACTTCGCGCACTGCCTTTCGGACGCGTCGGAGCGCATCACGCACTCGTTCTGCACGCTGGAATTCGAAGTCCACAGGCCGCTTTACGACTGGTTCATAGAAAACACCAGCATGATAAAAAAGCTCAAGGTGCAGCCGCGCCAGTACGAGTTCGCGCGCCTCAACCTCTCGCACACGATGATGAGCAAGCGCAAACTCCAGCAGCTTGTGGAGGAAAAAATCGTGGAAGACTGGGATGACCCGCGCATGCCCACCCTCTCCGGTATGCGCCGCCGCGGCTACACTCCGCAGGCAATCAAAAATTTTTGCGAGGAGATAGGCGTCACAAAATTCAACAGCCTAACGCAGATTGCGCTTCTCGAACACTGCGTGCGCGCGGATTTGAACAAGGTGGCAACGCGCCGCATGGCCGTCTTTGACCCGCTGGAAGTTGAGATTGAAAACTGGGAGGAGGGTAAGACCGACTGGCTCGAGGGCGTCAACAACCCGGAAGACGAAGGCGCGGGAACGCGCATGGTCCCCTTCTCAAAGCATATTTTAATAGAGAAGTCGGACTTCATGGAAAACCCGCCCAAGAAGTATTTCAGGCTCTGCCCGGGCGGCGAAGTGCGCCTGCGCTACGCGTACATAATGAAGTGCAACTCCTTCGTCAAACACGACGCCGGCGAAGTCGTTAAGCTGCTCTGCTCGGTAGAGCATGATAGCCGCGGCGGCAACGCGCCCGACGGAAGAAAAATCAAGGGCACCATACATTTTGTTAGCTCGGAGCACGCCGTCAGGGCCAAGGCCAAGCTTTTCGATAACCTCTTCACCAAGGAGGATATGACGAACTTGGCTGAAGGCGAGGATTTCAAAGCCCACCTAAACTCAAATTCTTTGGTTGAAGCGGAAATCTTTGTGGAGCCGAGCCTTCAGGAGGCGAAAGCTGGAACACCCTTTCAGTTTGAGCGCAACGCCTATTTCACGCTGGATCCAAAGCCCGCGGACGGCCTCGTTTTCAACAGGACCGCCACGCTTAAAGATTCGTTCTCGAAGTAGATTTTGGCATCTTCCCGATTCCTTTAAATTCCCTCCCTAATGGGCGGGAATTTTTTTATGCCCGCATTGTGGCGCTTTAAAAATTGTAAATTTTTCAATTTCTGTTTTTACTAGCATGGAAATCATGCTGATTTGCACATGGTTTCAACACGTAAAAAAAGGCCTTAATATGAAAGCAATAAAGTTGACCGCGCTGCTATCCGTCTTCCTCGCCTGCTGTACTTTGTCTGCCGCAAAAGACGACCTTTATAAAAATTTCAGCAATAAAGTCTGGACGGAGGATTTTGACTCCGCCGTAGAAAACTCAAAGGTTTTGAAAAAACCCGTCCTCGCCGTTCTTGTCTGCAGCGAGCCGTGCATATGGTGCGACAAGTACACCAAGCTGATTTTTTCAAACAAAAATTTTATCAACTATGCAAAGGCCAATCTTCTGTGCGTGCTTATTATGATAGATTCTAAGGAGGATAAGTCCTTCACTTTTTCGAGCAAGAATTTCGGCCGCAGGCTCTCGGAGGTGAAAAAGAAGTACGAGATGAAGCAGCATCCCGCCATTCTAATAATAGCGCCTGATGACGGAGAGGAAAAATCCGAAAGAATAAAAACTCCGGACCTCGATGAGTTCTTCAAGCGCATAAATGCATTCAAAAAAAAGTATTTCTAAGCCTCACGTTTTTGAGAAAATCAAAAACTGAATAATCTTGCCAGAGGGTTTGAAAAGGTTTGAGGTTTTAGAAAGCCATTAGAGGTATTTGGAAGAGTTCTTAAGCCCTTAAAAGGGGCTTTTTGAGCGTTTTTTACACTAAAGCGAAAGTTCCGCCATGCAAGTTATTAGCAAATCAGTCTGAGCTCTATTATATTATATATTTTATATTCTTTAAAAAAATAATACATAGCAATATACCCTGTGAATATGTTTATAACTTTATAAGTTCATATATTAAAATAACTTAATAAAAATATTATTAAAAAAATCCAAAGCGTAGAATGTAAATAAGTAGAACTTTTAGACATCTTTGCAATTTGTCAGCATATATTTAAAAAGTTTTCCGGAGGTTATTAACAGGATATTTGCATAAATTAGAAAAATTGAGAGATTATAAAAAAATGGCAGGCTAAAATGGCAATAGGGATAAATTGCTTGCCGTTTTAAAAATAATTCCGATTTTATAATGAAAGAGGATTTTTATGAAAAATTTACTTAATTTGGGTGTATTTACCGCGCTTTTGCTGGCGCTTTTTGCATCCGCACTTACGGCGGCGGAGTTTGACAAGGACGTCTGGTCTGAAGACTACGCAAAATCAATGGCGAGAGCTAAGGCGGAAAACAAGCCCATGCTGGTGCTTTTTACGGGTTCAACCTGGTGCCCAGGTTGCATACAGCTTGAAAAACAGGTGCTGAGCAAAAAGGATTTCAAGGATTTCGCCAGGGAAAACCTCGTATGCGTTGTAATAGACACAAAAAGGAACATGTTTGGAGACCTTGAAATTGCGAACGCCGCATTCAGAATGCAGAACCTGGGCCTTATGTCGGAATACGAAATTCAGGGCTTCCCGACTATTTATATAGTCAAGCCGGACGGGAAGAAAATCCCCGTTATGGAAGACAGGTATGACAGATATCTAAACACCATAAAGGAATTGTCCAAAGTGGCTGCAAAAACCAAATAAGAATATTCAGGCAGGCGGGTTAAAGTTTGGCCGCGTAGGCCATGTCTTTGACAAGCGCCGCCTCGCATTCGTTTTCAGACATCCAGAACGTTTTTGAATCCTCCAAATGCGGAAGTTGCACGAGGTATTCCTTGGTGTCGGGGTTGAAGCCTATGACGAGCATCCCCCTGCTGTCGGCCGGGGCGCGCGCAAGATCAGAAAGAATCTGCTTCTCGGATTTTTTAAGCGCCGAGCCCCACGCTTTCATGCTCGTAAGCGCCTCGCGCTCCTCCTGACGCTTTTCGATATGCTCAAGGAAAGCCTTGGGCACATTCAGGGCCGCATAAACGGGGACGCCTTTTTTTATAAGCGCGCTTATTGCGCTGGACTTGAATTGGATCTTTTCAAAGCCCAGCTTCTTCTTTGACATGTACGCGTCTATTGCGATAAACAGCGGCAAATTGCCGCGCTGCTCCTTCAAGCGCGCCTTTTCAACCTCCTTCTCGTACTTTATCGGGTCAAGCGAAGGGTCCATGTAATATATATAAAAGGCGTATGCCTTTGAGGCTATGGAAATATCCGGAGCGTTTGGATTTGGAAGCGGGGCTATTTCGACATCCCCGTTGGGCTGCTTTTTGACATTTGCAA
>JAVBSZ010000213.1:0-5937 GCA_031556415.1 Opitutales bacterium
ATAAACCTGCCTTTTTCCACTTTTTTTTGAAGCGCTTTTTGAAGGGCCAAAAACATTCTATGGTTGTCTTTTTGGAAACTTTTTCTAATGCTTTTCAAAACAACAAACCCGCACTTATGAAAAAACTGATACTGTATTTGCTTGCCTTCTCGTCTATCGCCCTCTTCGCCGAACCGCCAGCCGGAAGCAAATGGAAGCTCGTCTGGCAGGACGGTTTCGACTATGAAAACCGGGAGCTCGACAGGGAATGGGTCTCGCAGAACGGGCCGTCTTCGCACATAGCCTGCAGCCGCTGGCGCGAGAACGTGGACGTCAAAAACGGCCTGCTCATTCTCACAAACAAGAAGGAGGAGCGCGGCGGGCAGGATTGGACGAGCGGCAGCATCTGGAGCAAAAAGGTCTTCAAGTACGGATACTTTGAGTGCCGCTACAAATACGCCAAGCACCCCACAACGAACAACTCGTTCTGGCTGATGACGCAGGAGTGGCAGAAAAAGCAGATAAGCAAAGGCAAGGCCTTTGAAATAGACATCAACGAGGGCTGGTACCCCGACATCATCCGCACAAACATCCACAATTGGAGCGACTTTTGGACGGACGACGACGGCAATAAAATGCACCACCAGTACCACAAGCTTTACCAGCTCTCCCCGCAGAGCGGCAGCCCCGACAAATCCTTCGAGCTTAAGAAGCCCGTCAAGGCGGAGCGCCTGCGCTTTTCGTCGAAGCACGGAAAGCACTTCCACCTGCGCAGCCTGCGCGCCTGGGAGCCGAGCGGCGAATACCCCGACATCACGCAGACAAAACTTTCTTCGGAATTTATCGGCATGACTGACTATGCGAAGGGCGCGAAGGTCGTCGCCCACAGCCCGCTCAATGAAAATTTCCCGTCGCGCTCGCCCGACAAGGCGCTGGACGGAAAGATAGACACCGCCTGGATTACCGCCTCGGACGACGAGGAGAAATTCATAGAGATAGACCTCGGCGGCCTGCGCGAAATAGGCTGCGTGCAGTTCCTCACCGGCTGGCCGCAGCGCGAGACGGGCGCCTATTTTGACTACGTGTACAACTACAAGGTGGAGTATTTTGACGGCAAAAAATGGAACACCATAGCCGACGTGGAGAGCGACAAAATCACGACCATAGACCTTTCCGAAGATTTCCACACCTACGCGCTCGAATGGAACGAAGATGAGCTCGTGTACTATTTCGACGGAAACCCACTGCGCCGCAGCAAGAACGAATTCTGCCATTGGGAGAGCCCCGTGTGGTTGAGCCTGGCCATACTCAAAACCATGGGCCGCAAGGACGACTCCCTCAACGGCACGCACATGGACGTTGACTACGTGAAAGTCTGGCAGGCGGAAGGCACCGGCGCAACCATGCGCGACGCCGCCGACGAAGTTAAGAAGAAATAAAATTTTCATACCGTTCACATGAAAAAATATTTAGCAATCATAGCCGCGCTTTTTGCATGCGCGCTCGCGTCCGCAAAGCAGGACATAAAGTCAAACCTCTTCCGCGCGGGGGACAACGTCTGCCTCGTGGGCGACAGCATAACCGCGGGCGGCCAGTTCTCAAACCATCTGATGCTATATTACGCCACGCGCTTCCCCAACGCGCCCATGAACTTCTTCAACCTCGGCATTTCGGGGGACACCTGCAGCGGCATACTCTGGCGCATGGATTGGGACATCCTCGAAAAGAAGCCCTCCGTCTGCATACTCATGGTGGGCATGAACGACGTCGGCAGGAACAGGTTTTCCGCCGAGGGCCTCAAGAGCCCCGACCTTGCCGGAAACGTGGAAAGCGCGCGCGTCTCGTACGAGGAAAAGCTTGAAAAGATAGTGAATACGCTCTCCGAAAATTCGCGCAGCCTCGTCATCTTCACGCCGTCGATTTACGACCAGACCGCGGATCTCGCGGAAGAAAACTACCTCGGCGTCAATGACGAGCTCGGCGTGTACGGCGAGATAGGCCGCAAGCTCGGGGAGAAAACGAAAAATTCGCACACGGTGGATATGAACCTCATAATGGGCCGCGTCAACGCGCTGCATCAAAAGCTAAAAGGCAAAGACGCAACAATCATAGGCGCGGACCGCGTGCACCCGCGCGCCTTCGGCGGCTTCGTCATGGCGAACATTTTTCTGGAGAGTTTCAATGAGCCCGCATACGTCTCGGAAATGTCAATCGACGCGAAGGCGAAGGCCCTTGAAAAGGCCTTCAACTGCGAAGTGAAAAACCTCCAGTTTGACGGCGGAAAAATTTCGTTCTCCGCCCTGGAAGAGGCCCTTCCATTCCCCGTCGGCGATGAGGAGCGGCCCGCGCTTGACTACTTTGACTTCAACCAAAATTTCAACAGAGAAATCCTGCGCGTTGCGGGCCTACCCTACGGAAACTACGTTCTTAAGATAGACGGAAAGGAAGCGGGGAAGTACAGCCATGCGGATTTTTGGAAGGGCGTGAACCTCGCAGAAAACGCCTCAACCCCGCAATATGCGCAGGCGCTTGAAGTGGCGAAACTCTGCGAGGAGTTCAGAAGCCGCGCGGGCGGCTACCGCGGCATGTTCAGGATAGACATGGGGCAGCGCAACATAATGGACGGCATGAAGAGCCTTGAGGAAAAAATCGAATACGTGAAAAAGAAACTCGCAGAGGAAGAGGCCGGCGCAAAGCGGCCCTACTACATAAGCGGCTACAAATACTACATAGCCCACAAGGCCGATGAGAAAAAGATTTTTGACTCCATCGCTTACCTTCAGAAAAAAATACACGCCGCCGCAAGGCCCAAAGCGCACGCGTACGAGATAGAGAAATTATAGGGCGGAACCGGCATCCGGCGTTAATAAGGAATTTTCACCGCTGGCGGCTTCGGCGTCGAGCCTCTGCTCCTCCTCGGCCTGCCTGCGCCTCTGCGCGGCTTCGGCAACTTCGCCCTCCCTCTCTGAATCCTCAAAATCCCCCGCAACGCTCATGCGCGCAAAGCCCTCCTCGAACTTCATGTCGAAGGGTGGGCGCGCGCTGCGGCTTTCTATGATTTCAAAAATCGGAGTGGCGTAGACCGCCGTCGCGGAATGCGTGTAGATGAGCCTGTCCGCCCCGCTCACGTATTTGAAGCTGCGGCGCTCCTGCGGAGCTTCCTCTCCGCGCGGAATTGCAAAGAACGCCGCCAAAGACGCGCAGAGTGCGAGCGCCGCAGCCGTCGCCCAAAGCGGTATGCGGACGCCTCTGCGTTTTCCCTTCGCCGCCGCGCGGAGCACGGCGCCCATTCTTGCCGCACCAAGCTTTTCGTCTTTCAAATGCGCCAGCGTATCTTTAAGCAGCGCCTCAATCTCGTAATTTTCCGCATTCATGCCGTATCCGCCTTTCTCATCGCCTTTCTGAGCTCCTCAAGCCCCCTGCTTACATACACGCCCACGCTGCCTATCGGGATATTCATGACACCCGCAATCTGAGCGTGCGTCAGGTCCGAATGGTACTTGAGCATGAGCGCCTCCCTGTGCATGGGATTGAGCGCAGTCATTTTCAAAAGAACCTCCTCGCGCTCCTCCTTTGCGGCGAGCGCTTCGGAAGAGTCCGGCGCGGGGTCCGCGATGGAGTTGAAGAAGGCTCCGTCCCTTTCGTCCGAAAATTTCTTTCTGCGCATGGCGTCAAAAACCTTGTTGCGGCAGACCGTGAAAAGCCACACCTTGACGAGCTCGCGCTTCACGCCGCCCGCCCTTTTGCAAAGTTCCACGAAGGCGTCCTGCGCTGCGTCCTTCGCGGTTTCGGAATTGCCGCAGAGCGTGCGCGCGTACGCGATGAGGCCCGATTCATACTCGCCAACGCAGCGTGTGATGAATTGCGCGTCTCCCTCGCAAAACTGTCCTTTTTCCGAATCCAAACCTGCCGCTATCTTCCCTTCTTTTTCAGCTCCTCCATCAGCGCCTTGTAGCCGCCCGCCTTTGCGGGGTCTCCGTATTTTTCGTTTTTATTGTAGAAATTTATCAGCGGCCAAAGCTCTCTAGACGCCTCGAGAACATTCGGCGCCTGCCTGTCGGCCACGTCAAGCCAGAAGCGCACCTTCGCTTCGTCGGGCTTGAAGCCGTAATACTGGCGGTAGGGCGCGGCCCCGTAGGCCTCCGCGCCGCGCGTCCAGGG
Organism: Opitutales bacterium; assembly: GCA_031556415.1. Classification (GTDB taxonomy): domain Bacteria; phylum Verrucomicrobiota; class Verrucomicrobiia; order Opitutales; family Intestinicryptomonadaceae; genus CALXQW01. The sequence continues at coordinate 4,141 of JAVBSZ010000213.1, forward strand.
TTTCCCTTCCATGAAATTGAGGGCGAAATAGAGCGGCACGTTGGAGTACGAGCCCCTGTTGAACCAGCCCTTTGATGATGCGATGTCTTCCGCGATTTCGTCCGCCTTGGCGGCGTCCTTCGCGGTGCCTATACCTTCGCGGTAGCAGAGTTCGAGGGCGGCCATGCAGATGAAGCCCCTTTCTCCGAAGGCTTTGGGCCTCTTTGAGAGGGCGAGGAAAATTTCAAACGCCTTCGCCTCGTCCTTTTCGCAGCCAACGCCGTAGAGCAGGATGAAGGCCATGTTCGTCATCGCCTCCTCGGAATCCGGAAACTTCTCATAAGCCCGTTTTGCAAGCGCATAGGCTTTGGCTGGGTTTGGTGAAGTTTTCGAATGCCTGTAGAGCCCGACCGCGGCGGAAAGCTCGCCTTCGTAGTTGCCGCCCTTTGCGCCTATGCCGTAGAAGTCAAAGCACTTCTCGTAATATTCCGCGGCGAGGGCGTCATTCTGCGGAAGGTCTCTGCCTAACATGTAGCACTCGGCGAGGTTTTTGTAGCTCTGCGGCTCCCCGTACTTTTCGCACGCCTCAAGGATTTTTATACCCAGCTCCTTCTGCAGTGGCAGATAGAACGCGTACCCGTTCGTGCGCCAGGAGTCCGCCTTCGCGGAATCTGAAGTCATGATGCCCGCCGCCCGCGCGAGATGGTATGAGAGGTCGTCCCTCTTGGCGTCGGGGCTGAGGTTTTGGGGCATGGCCTTCTTTGCGTCGGCTATGAGGGAGCTTATAATGCCGTCCGCCTTCGCTTCGTCTTTGGGCGTCCCCCAGCCGTTCCGGTGCATGACGGCAAGCCAGCAGCGCAGGCGCGCCTCGTCCTGCGCGGAGGCCTTCTCTTTTGAAAGCATGTCCGCGCCCTTTTGGAAGATTTTGAAGGCGGCCTCGTATGCTTCGTTCACGGCGGCGGTCTTGCCTGACGGCAGGGCCCCTGACGCGGAGCGCGGCGCGGGGGCATTCTCCATCAGTTCGCGGATTTTCTCGGGCATCTTTGCGGCCTTGTAGAGCGCAATCAAATTGCCGTCGAAGGGCTGTGCGCTGTAGAGGGCGACAAGCCTTTCAAGTTCCGGCAGGCACTGCGCCGCAAGCGCGGCGTCAGGCGGGAATTTTTTTGCCTTGTTTTCAAAAACGCCCTTGAGTTCCGAAATCGTCTGCGAAAGCGGATAGGGAATGTAATCGTTTTGCCTGCTGTAGCCGGCCAGCATCTCGGACATCCTGACCTGCGCCTCTTCAAGCGCCGCTTTGCCCTTCTCTTCATCCTTTTGGACGCCTATGCCGTGCGCGTACATGTACGCAAGCCAGCAGCGCGAATAAAAGGGGAGAGGGCTGGATCTTGAAAAGCGGTCGGGCTGCGCCTCGGCGGCCTTCTTGAAAACCTCAAAGGCTTTGGCCTCGTCTTTGGGCGTTCCCGTTCCCTTCAATAGCGCTATGCCGTAATCCACGGCGGAATCGTAATGCCCGTTTTCAAAAGCCTTTGCGTAGAGGGCGATGAGCTTGCCGGTCTCCCCGCGCTCGGCATAGAACCTCGCGAGCATGTCCGCATAGTCTTTGGGTATGTCTATCCGTGCCGCGGCCTCAAGCGCCATGGCGCCGAGTTCCGGGTCTTTGGGCCAGGGCTCCGGCCCAACGCTGCCGCGGTAAAAGCTGTCCCCCGCGGAATAGAGACGGAAGAAATTTGAAGAGCGCGCCGCCTTGGCTGCGGCGGCAAGCTGCACGGCCCTGTCAAAACATTCCTTTGCGCGGACGGGGTCTTTGGGCGTTCCCAG
>JAVBSZ010000005.1:0-4823 GCA_031556415.1 Opitutales bacterium
ACCTTATGGCGCAGATTGAAAAGCGCAGCGACAACAAAATCAAATTCCCGCACGTGCGCCAGCAGGGCTACGTGTGGTTCACAGACAGGATATTCGGCCGCCCGGGTACGGTCTTCGGCTTTGATGGCGCGCGCCCGCTGCTTTCAAAAACCGCCGTGCGCGCCGACACTGTGAAAGTCAGCACCCTTCTTGCGCGCGGCAAAAACGCGGTATGGGCGATTCTTTTGAACGACTCGGGCGCGGACATCGAAACGGAAATATCCTTCGACCAATCCGCCGACGTCTTCAAAGACGTGCAGGCCATGGCGCCCGTGGAGCTTTACGACGCCGCCGGAAACAGGCAGCCCGACGCATACTCATTCGACGGCAAGCCCAAGGTGAAGATACCCGCCCTCGGCCTCGTCGCGCTGAAAATTTCGGCGGGAGAGGCGAAAAAGTTTGCCGAACAAAAGCCGATTTCCGGCACGGGGCATGTCGCCAGGGAAAAATTCAGCACCACCCTAGGAGACCTGCACGCCTTCCGCATACGCGGCCCCTTCGGGAAGGACTCGCTCTTCGTCTTCCTCACTTCCGGCTTCGGCAAGGAGGGAATCAAGGTGAAACTAAACATGACTTCTCCGGAAAAAAAGACGCTGGAAGTTTCCAGTTTTCCCTTTGAATTCTCGGTATACCCGATAGAGCAGAACGCCGACATCTCCTTCGAAGTGGTCATAGAGGAGTCGGGCGACAAGTTCACAACCAGCAATACAATCAAACTCGGAAAATAAAACGCGCATGAAAAAAGTATTCGTAAATTTTATCCTGGCGCTTTGCGCGCTCTCTCCGTTTGCAGCGCACGCGCAGAATGCGGACAAGGAAACCTTTATAGTAGAGTGCATAGACTTTACTGAGCCCGCTGACTGGTTCAGACTCTTCGACCTGGAAAGGCGCATCCTCATGGTGCAGAGGTCTCCGAACGAGCCCACCACGGGAGTCATGGCGGACAGCGGCGGCGAGTATTCCGTATGGGCCTACACGGTGGATTTTCCCAAGGCAAACCCGGGCACGCGCTGCTACCAGGTGAAGGTGAATTCCGTTCCCCTCCAGAACCTCGCAGGGAAGCACGGCAAGGAAGGCTGGCACTGGGAATACCTCGGCAAAACGCAGCTTAATAAGGGCATGAACATAATATCCGTCCTTGCGCGAGGCGGCCATGCGCGCGCGGATTCCATCCTCTTCACGCAGGACGATTCATTCAAGCCCGGACAGCCCGAGGCCAACGGCCCAAGCCGCAAGAAGCTTGTGCGCAAGCAGGAAACGCTCGAGGTTTCCGTGGCCACGGATTTGGACAAGGTTGAACCCTTAAGGGACTTCCCGTCGGGAAAGAAAATCGGCGTGCAGAACAAGGCAATCCGCGTCATTTTTTCCGAGAAGAAGGATGCGTCCGGGGCTTCCGCGTACGAGAGAAGCTGCGAGGTTTTCAAAGACGGCAAATGGCTAAAGCTTGAAAGCTTCAAAGACGAAAACCTCTTCATGCAGTACGCAAAGGATGACCCCGAATACGACGAGAACTACTACTTCGTGTCATGGAAAAACCCAAAGAACCTTCCCATGCTGAAGGTGAATTCGCAGTGGGAGCCGATGGGCATCATGGCGCTCAACCCATACGCGGCGGGCGACACCGAAATTCTGCGCGTCAAAAACGTGAAGCGCGTGGACGGCGCAACCTTGAGCCTGACCTATTCAAACGGCGCGGAAGCGCAGCTGACGCTGCTTGGAGACCTTCCGCTTGCGAAGTTTGAAATCCAAAAGAACGCGGAGAAAAAGGGCTTCTACTCCTTCGGCATGCTCGGCTTCAATTCCAAATCCAAGGAGGAATTCTCTCACCTGAGCCTGCCAACAATATTCCAGAACCGCCGCACCATGGACACGCCTAAAATGGTGTCCAACAATTTTGCCAGCCAGCCGCTGGCCATAGTTGAGGCGGATGACGCGGGCGAGCAGGTCTCATACGGCTTTGTGGCCGACCCCGCAAGGCTGCCCTTCGGAGAATGGTCAACCGGCTTCGGCGGCGTGTACGCGTTTTCCGTGGCCAGCCCCAAGAACCGCGTGCAGCCCGCAGTATTCCAGCCCATACTCGGCGGCAGGGACTCCTTCAAAAACGAGGGCGAAAAGATTTCGGCCTCCTGGTACATGCTGGCCGTAGCGGGGGAATGGACGGACGCGCTGGAGCTGGCCAACGAAAAGGTGTTCGACGGCTCCCGCCTGCGCGAGGCTTACGAAGTGTCCTTCTCGGACGCAATCGCGAACATAGCCGCGTACCTCAAAAACGCGGACGCCAGCGCCTGGAGCGGCCTTTACAAGGCGCGCACGCAGATAGAGCACCGCAACACGGGCACGCAGGCAAACCCGCTTGCGGAAATAGAAGTGGCTCTGCTCACGCGTGACGAGGAGTACTACAAAAACATCTCGCTGCCCACAATTGAGAACCTGCTTTCGCGCAAGCACCAGCATTTCTGCGCGGACGATGAAAAGGGTCTCTTTGAACGGAACATAGAGTTCGGCAACGACGTGTACGCGTCCGTGGACAGGCTGCTTGGCAACAAAAACGAGTTTCTCAAAAACTTTTATACGGACGGCAAGGGCCGCGCAAAGGCCTTCTCCGAGCTCCTTCCGCATTGGAGGAAGAGGCTTTATCCGGAATGGACCGTACTGCTGGGCATATACCTTGCGCAGCCGTCCCCCGAACTTCTCGAAAGGGCCAGAGCCGGCTGCGACGAGTGGCTTGAGAAACTCGACAAAGTCCGCGACACTGCGGAGTGCGACTACAAGGATTTCATCAACCAAGGCTGCTACCCATACTGGTGGTACCTGCCCGAGATGTACGAAATCACAAAGGACAAGAAGTACCTCAAGGCCGCCGAGGACGGCGCCTTCTATTCAATGAGCAGCCTCTGGAGCTTCCCCACGCCGCCGCAGGGCGAGGTTGAAATCCACAAAGGCGGCTACGCCGAGGGGATATACTCCTTCTGGTGGCACGGCACTAAGCGCTTCAGGCTGGGCAGGGACGAGAACGCGCAGAAGCTTCAGAACCTCCTCGGCGCGGAGATAAAAAGCATGGTGCACAAAGACCTTTACGTGCTTCCGGAAAAGAAGGTGGACGCCATGAAAGTGTCGCGCATAGGGCTGGGCATAGAGCAGCACACAACCTTCCTTTCAAAGGATACGAACTACCGCAACATAGTCATGCCATCGTGGGCGGCGGAGATGCTGCAGGTGTACAAGCACACGGGGCGCGACATCCTCATGAAGTACTCCCGCCATTCTATAATAGGCCGCTTCTCGAACTTCATCGGCTACTACGTGCTGGACTACACCGACGTCATGCACGACCCCGAGTACCCCTACAAGGGCCCCGACGTCACGAGCTTCTACTACCATCACGCGCCCTGCCACTTCGCGCAGAGCTATGACTACCTCGTGACGCAGTTTGAAATGGCCTCAAAGGGCAAAATCACGTTCCCCTACGTGCGCCAGCAGGGCTATGTATGGTTCACGGACAGGATATTCGGCCTGTCCGGCAGCGTCTTTGGCGATGCGGATGCCAGGCTTGTTGTGGACAAGGGCGCCGTGCGCGCGGACAGCCCCAAAGTCAGCATTTTGACGGCGCGCACGCCGGAGGCCGTCTGGGTCTTCGCCCTTAACGACAGCGCCGCAACGCGCGAAGTGAAGCTGGATTTCAATCTGGAAAGCGGGCTCTTCAAAGGCGTTTCAGCAGGAGCCAAAGCTTCCGCAACGGACGCCGATTCCAAAAAGATATCGGAGGAATTTACCGCGGGCGACGGCGTGAAAATCAGCTTCGGAGAAATGGGCTTTGCCGCCGTGAAAATCCCCGCGCCCAAGCTTGAGAAGGCCGCCGAGGCCCCCGCGCTCGGCAATGACGCGTACATCCACAAAGAGCGCATCGCCAAAGGCTGGGGAGACATGCGCGCAATGCGCATACGCGGGCCCTTCGGCAAGGACTCCATCTTCGTGTTCCTCACCTACGGCTTCAATAAGGAGGGCGCAAAGGCCGTGCTGAACGTCAAGACGGCGTCCGGAGAGCAGCGGTTGGAGCGCGCGATGTTCCCCTACGAATTCAGCGTGTATCCGCTTCCGCAAAACGAGGACGTTTCCTTCACGCTGACTTTTGAGGAAGCCGACGGCGGCAAAATTTCAACGGAAGCCTTCACGCTTAAAAAATAATGAATACGCCTTTCTTTAAAATATTGTGCGCGGCGCTGCTTTTGTGCGCGCCCTTTGCGCGTTCCCTCGCGCAGGACACGTTTTTAATAGAGTGCGAAAGCTTCCAGTTTACTGGGGACTGGCGCATCTCTGACTACAAGCGGCACAGGATACTGGGCGCGTCGGACACGCGCTCGGAACCGATGACCGTCTTCGCAATCAAGAAGGCCGGCAAATATTTCGTATGGGCCTGCGCGCCGGACTTCCCTCCGGACGAGAAGCCCGGCTCGCGCCGCTTCAGGGTTTTGATAGACGAAAAAAAGCTCCCCGACGAGGCGGGCAGACACGGCAAAGACGGCTTTTATTGGGAGCTGCTCGGGGAGCGGGAACTGGAAAAGGGGGAGCACCTCTTAACCTTGCAGAACGCCTCGAGCTTTCCGCGCTGCGACGCCGTGCTGTTCACGACGAACCCCGCCTTCAACCCAAATGTTGACGCGGCGGACAAGACCCTCCGCAACAGGCTGCGGCGCAGGCCCGTTGAAATCCCCGCGGACTATGTCACGGATTTCCCGTACCCGGAGGCGCTGCAGGCGGCAAAGGGCGGCAAGGTTTTCTCAATA
>JAVBSZ010000027.1:0-7061 GCA_031556415.1 Opitutales bacterium
AAAAGGCGGCCGCAACGAAGGCTTCGTCTATATACGCCGACAAATAATGCGCTTCATACGGAAAGCCCTGTTCGCATCCGCCTTGCTGCTTTCCCTTTGCGCGGCGGCGGAAGAGAAGCCTCTCGTCCAATTTCTGGCCATAGCGGACATCCAGTATGCGGACAAGGAACCCGCCAAAACGCGTTTCTACTCCAACTCCCTCGCCAAACTTGACAAAATTTTCAGCGAGACCGCAGGCGGAAAATTCGATTTTTTAATCACGCTTGGCGACATGGTTGACGCAAAATACGCCAACCTTCCGCCCGTGCTTGAAAGGCTTTCAAAGTTCACGTTTCGGCAGTATCACGTGATGGGCAACCACGATTTTGCAGACACGCAAGAGAACGTGGAAAAGATTGCGGGCGCGCTGAAACTGAAAGCTCCATACTATTATTATTTCGACATCGGCGCGTGGCGCTTCATAGCGCTTGATTCCAACAAGCTCGGCAAGTACTACAAACTTGGCGATGCCGAACTGGAAAGGGAGGCGGCGCAAGTGTTCGCAAAGGCGGAAGCGGAGCACCCAAAACGCGCAAAGTCCTGGAATGGCGGGGTAGACAAGGAGCAGCTTGAATGGCTCGGCGCCCTGCTCAAAAAGACAGCCGAAGAGAACATGCACGCGGCGATATTCGCCCATTCCCCCCTTTCTGCCTCAAACTCACACGCGGCGCTCAACACGGAGGAAATTTTGGACGTCATAACAAAGCACCCCTGCGCCAGGCTCTACATAAACGGGCACGACCACCGCGGCGGCTACGAGCTTTTCAAGGGCCTGCACCTGCTGAACCTGAGCGGGCTTGTAGAAGGAGAGACCGAGGCGTCTTACGCGGAAATAAAAATCTGCAAAGACAAAATCATCGTCGAAGGCCGAGGCAATACTCCATCGAGGGTATTGGAACTGAATTAGAAGGCATCTCCGAAGTCTTGGCTTGCGGGAACGGTTTTCAGGAAGCTTTAAGGTTTTTATCCCCTTTTTCGGGGAGCGTCCTGTACGCAAACCACGTCGCCACGAAGGATACGAGGGTTGCAAGCATCACCCACTGGAAGAAGCCGAGGTAGCCCAGCGAAGCCTGTATCTGCCCGCTGACATAGCCCGGAAGGACAAGCCCCATGGCCATGAAGGCCGTGCAGATTGCGTAGTGCGAGGTTTTATGCCGGCCATCGGCGACGTGTATGAGGTACATCATGTAGCCGGCAAAACCCAGCCCGTAGCCGAACTGCTCAACGGCGATGAGCGCGCCTATTTCAAGCAGGCTTTGCGGCATGGCGTACGCCATGTAAAGATAGACCAGGTTGGGGATGTTTATCGCAAGCGCCATGGGCCAGATGCAGCGTCTCAGCGACGTCCTCGAAATCAGGACGCCGCCGATTATCCCTCCCAGAAGCAGAGTGACGGGCGCTGTGATTCCGTAGACGAGGCCTATGTCCTCAACCGCTAGGCCCAGGCCGCCGAGCTCGCGCGGGTCCTTCAAAAAGGGCTGCACCATCTTTGAGAGCTGCGCCTCGGAAAACCTGTAAAAGAGGATGAAAAAGAGCGTCCCCAATATCATCGGCCGCCTGAAAAACGAGGCGAAGGCTGAAAAGAAATCTGCAAAAAGTTCCCGAGCGTCTTTCGGGTTTGCGGATTTGTCCTGCGCGGCTTTGGGCAGAAATATTTTAAGCCACGCGAAGGCGAAGACGGAAACCGCGCCGCAGAGCGCGAAAGCGGCGGACCAGCCCAGCGGGGTGGAATCGAAATATTTTATCGCAAAACCCGCGAAGACCAGCAGCGCACCCTGCGCGAAAAGCACGGCGAGCCTGTAAAATGAATTTCTTATGCCGACGAAAAAGGCCTGCTCGCGCGCATCGAGCGCGGTCATGTAAAAGCCGTCGGCCGCGATGTCGTAAGTGGCGGAGCAGATGCCGATGAGCATGAACAGCGCGCAGGTCAGAAAGACCCATAAGGACGAAACCGCCGCAAGGCTCATCAGTATGAAGCAGCCCGAAAACACCGCCGAGCACCAGAACACCCACGCCCTGCGCGTGGAGAGGCACTCAACAAGCGGACTCCAAAGCGCCTTGAACACCCAGGGAAGGTAGAGCACGCTGGTGATTTTCGCGGTCTCCTCATTGCTCAAACCCATGTCCTTGTAAAACAGCACGGCGAAACTCGCCACAAGCGCGTTGGGCAGGCCCTCGACAAAATACAGCATGGATATCCACGCCCAGGTGCCTATGTGCTTTTCCTTCGCCATTCTAAATAAACAGTTTCGGAGTATTCTCAAAACTTGCGCGGCGTGTCAACAGGCATAACGGAAAAGGGTGCAAAAAAAGGCCTCCGCTCGTGCCGTCCTGGCGAGTTGGTTTGACTGCCCTTGCAAACAAGGTGGGTGCTTCCGCGCGGCTTTTGCCTTCCGTCTGAAACGGCCTGACAGCCACCGCCTCGGGTCCAGCTCCCTTAATAATTGAAATAAGGCGGTGAACCGTTTTGCCGGTGTCGAACACAGCAGAGACTGAATGAATAGTCCCGCATCTGCGCAAAAAAATCAACCTTAATCGCTCGCGCAAAAACGCGGAGAAAAACGGTAGAATGGTAAGTTTTTATCGTGGCCTAAACTCTGCTTTGGGGTTCGATTTTTTTAACCGTCGGCACTCTCAAAATTTGGCGCAATGATTTTTGATGCATAGCGAGGACAATAAATCCGCCCAGGGTGCGTAGCGTACAAGTGGTACGTAAGCAGTCTGGGCGGATTTATTCACGCAGCTAGGCGCGAAAAGCATTCGCCGAATCAGCTGCGCTTGTCGCCCTTGGCCAGCTGCATGCCGACAAAGTAGACGGCAACAATCACGGCGAAAAGGTAGACGATATCCAAAAGCCTCCAGATGATAGAGGGGCCGGGAAGCTCCAGTTCAAAAAACGCGCAGAATGTCGTGATTATCTCGATAAACGCGAGGTAGGCTATTGAAAACAGGACGTACCTGTTTTTAACGATGAGGTTTGTCACGGCCGGAAAGCCGTTTTGCATGCCGTCTATCACGAGCAGCACGATAAGTAGTACGGAGAGCATCCACATGATATTTATTTTCCCAGATTCCGCTTTGTAATGGCAATTCTTATTTTAATTTTTCTTCAAGCGCGCCCCAGCCCTTCAATTGCGCCGAAAGGCGTGGTCGGCAACGTAGTAGGCGACAATAAGCCAGCAGACGGCGTACGGCAACCAGAGAACCATAAATAAACAGTCAAGAGCCGCGCCGCCGCCGTCAAAAAGCGGACGCAGGCAGAATAGCGCCTCAATTGCGGCATATCCGAAGATGGAAATGAGCAGAGGCCTGTTCTGGACTATGCGCGTATAGACTTCGTGAAATCCGTTAAGTATTACGTCCACCAGCAGAAGGACGGGAAGGACTGCCGCCAGGTCCATATCAGTACCCCAAATCCTGGTTGATTAGAACAAGGTGCATTTTGGAACTGAAAAGCGGATGCGTGATTATGCAGGTGGCGCGGCATATCCTTTCGGGCGAATTGCATTTGTAGCATTTGTCGCCCTTGGCGGCGCAGGGGGTTTTCACGCCCAGCCTCTGCGCGTTCCTTGGCGCGGCGATGTTCTTGGCCCTATGGATTGCGCCTGGCAAATCGGGGGCAAGCTTGTTTTTGCCGAAGACGAACCAGACCTCCTTGGCCCCGCAGCAGGTAGTGGAGAGCCTGTTGCCATAGCCGTCTATGTTGACGATTTCGCCCGTGACGCCCACGGCGTTGGCGCTGCAGATGTAGACATCGGCGGTGGCTGCCTTGGCGGCGTCGGCCCGGTCTCCGGAGCGCATGTGCCAGAAGACGCTGTTGTTTTTGTCCAAGACCTCGGCCAAGCCCATTTCCTTCACCGTCATGGAGCCGCCTATGCCGACGGAAGCCCCATTGATTCTCGACTCAAAGAATCCGTTGGCTTCCGCGGCGTTTTCAAAATAAAAGGTCTCAAACCCGCGTTTTTGAAAAATTTCCAGAACCGCGCGGGAATCAATTTCAGCTTCGTTTGTCATAGTTTGAACTATGAAACGATTTTAGGGAATTGTGAAGTGTTATTTTTACCATTATATTTAAGTTGACAGTTTCGGCAAGTTCCAGATAGTCTATGTTAAAGAACGTCCACCATTATGAAAAAACCAGTAAAAAAAGTAGCTCCAAAAAAAGCGGCTGCAAAGGCTGCGCCGAAAAAGGCTCTCAAAGCCCACGCAAAAAAGCCGACGGCTAAGCCGAAAGCCGTTGCAAAGGCTCCTGTGAAGAAAGCGGCGATTCCGGTCAAGAAGGCTGTGGCAAAGCCCGCCCCAAAAGCGGCGCCTCTGAAAAAGCCGGCACCGCAGAAACCCGCGGTTAAACCGGCGCCCGCTAAGAAGGCGCCTCCGGCAAAAGTTCAGCCAAAAAGGGTGATTGATGAAGACCTGCTGCTTGAAACGATAGCGGCAAGAGCCAACATCATAGACATCTTCAATGACTGGCTCCTTGTGGAGTTCATAAGGGCGGGCTTGAACGACGCCGAGGCGAGGGACCTTCTCGCCAGGGTTGACGTCAAGCTTCCCGGAATGTAATCCGAGCGGATTTCACGCGCCAGCATTGGCAGGATTGCGCGGAGCAACCGCGCAGTCTTGATATGGATGTGAATTCGAACACGCGGCTTTTGTCTGCGTGTTTTTTGTTTTACCATTTTTCCCTCCTCAAGTTTACTCAATAAAGCGACATTGCACTATTTTGACTTTCACCCCAGTTTCCGAAGTTGGTGTTTGACGCGGGCGGACGCAAAAAGATATTTCCAATACAACTATTTCGACAAGGGAATTTATGAAATGACTACTCGCCGCCGTTTTAATATGCACGCTTTCAAGCCCGTTTCTGCGCGCGCAGAACCCCGAAAGCACAATGCTTCTCGAGGCGGAAAATTTCCAGTTTCAGGACGGCTGGGCGCCCTCGCATCTGTACGACTGCGGCGGAGAATACGTTTTGTACGTGAAAAGCGGAAAGCCGCCCGTGGCCTTCACGGTATTCAATTCCAAAAGCGAGGGCGAATATATCGTGTGGGTGTCTTCGCGAGACTACGCGAAGGACAACCCCAAAAGCAGGCGCTTTGAAGTCATCGTCAATGACGTCGCCCTGCCCAGGCAGGCGGGCAGGCACGGGCGCGAAGGGCTTTACTGGGAGATGCTAGGCACGGCGCATCTTGATTCCAAGGAGAACAAGGTGGGGATAAGGCTTGTCACCAACAGCGCCCGCTGCGACGCAATCATCTTCACGAAGGACAAAGATTTCAACCCGAATGAAAAAATCAAAAGCGCGAAAGACCGCAAGCCGCTGACGGTCGAACCGACTATTCTGGAATACATATACGAGGCCGACTATCCTAAAATTGAAACCCTGAAGGGGGATTCCAAAGCGCGCGCCGCGCAGATAGGCAACGCGAACCTGCAGATTTTTTATCTTGATAGGAAGGACTCCGCCGGAAAAACGCGCTATGTGCGCGCCGCGGAGGTCTTCGACGGTAAAGCCTGGACCGCCCTGCCCCCTTATGACGACGAGGCGCTGCTTCTGTTCACCTCGCCTGACCCGAAGCTGGTATATTCCAAATACTACGCCGCGTGGAACGAGTCAAAAACCGGCATGTTCGCGCTCGTGCGAGGCGAAAAAATATACCTGCAGAACTGCCCCAACAATCCCTTCCTTGCGGGAAAACTCGAGGCCCTGCGCCCGGCGTCCGTAAAGAAACTCGACGAAAGGACGCTGCTTTTGAAATACGATTTCGGCGTGGAGGCTAAACTCTCCATCGACGAATCAAAGCCCTTCGCCAAGTTCGAAGTTTCAAAAACCGCCGAGAGCGACGCTTATTACTCTTTTGCCTTCCTCGGCTTCAACGCTCGAGATAAAAACGACTTCGAGCACGTCCAGCTGCCGACGGTCTATCAGAACACGCGCATAATGTCGGAACCGCGCCTTGTGCCCATCACGATGACATCGCACCCGCTGGCGCTGCTGCAGACGAAGGATTCCGGCATCTCCGTTTCAAGCGCGCTGATTGCGGACCCCGCAAAGCTCCCCTTCATCTGGCCGCGCCACGAAACGGAGACCTACGGCTTCTCGCTCGCCACGCCGGACAACTCAAAAGTGCAGACGTCCATATTCAACCCCATAATCGGCGGCGTGGAGTCCTTCAAAAAAAGCGGCGAGAAACTTGAGGCGCACTTCTATATAATGACTATCGCCGGAAACTGGCGCGAGGGCCTTGAGATTTCCGCAGAGAGTATTTTCGACGTATCCCGCATGAGGGAGCCCATAGGCACCTCGCTTTCCGACGCGCTCTGCAACATCGCCGAATACCTCAAGCGCGAGGGCCCCAGCGGCTGGAGCAAAGAGCACAAGGCGCGCTGGAACATCGAGGGCCAGAACGTCGCCACGCAGGCGGCGGCGCTTGCGGAAATGTCGGCCTCCATCCTCACCCAGGACGAGGAGGCGTACAGGAACATAGCAATCCCCACGCTCGAATACGTTCTGACAAGAAACAGCTTCCACTACACGCCCTTCCTCATGCCCGGGCATTCGTACTTCGGCGCGGACGCCACGCGCCTGAGAGTGCCCGGCGGAAGCTGGAACCCGGACACTTTTGCGGGCGCCAACTGGCTTTTGGGAGGCGCGAACAAATGGATAAGGGACGTCTACGTTTTCGATTCCGAAAAATTCAAGCAGCAGATTCCGGAATGGACCATGCTGCTTGGCCTCTACCTTGCCGAACCGGACGAGGAGCTTTTAAAGAGGGTCGTGGACGGCGCGGAGAAATGGATTGAGAGCATGAAGGCGCAGCGCTTTCTGGGAGAGCCCAACATGCGCCGCTTCATCAACGTCAGCCTCTACCCCTACTGGTGGTACATGCCCGACCTCTACGAAATCACCAAAGACCCCAAACACCTTGACTACGCCGTGGAGGGCGCGTTCTAGTCCTTCTCATCGCTGTGGGTCTACCCAACGCCGCAGGGGAAATACACAATCGCCAAAGGCGGCGTGCTGG
>JAVBSZ010000089.1:0-6245 GCA_031556415.1 Opitutales bacterium
TGTCGGGCATCACGAGGTCCTGCAGAATGACCGTGGGGCGGACTTCGAGCGCGGTTTTGACGGCGTCCTTCGGCGAGGGGCAGAAGTGGAAGCTCACGCCCTTTTCATTGGCGAGCATTTCGCCGACGGCCGTGCCGACGATCTGCTGGTCGTCTATCATCAAGACTCTTATCTGGTTTTGCGCCCCTTCCGCGCCCGCTTCCGACATGCGTACAAAGGGTGGCGAGCCCCCCGCCAAATGCAACAAAAAAACCGAAGCCCCGAAAGGGCGGTGTTTTTTTCTGCTATTATGATAAAGTCTGTTTGCGGTTTTCCAACTACACTTTCTCCCGTTAAGAAAAAAGTCCGCCTTGTTAAAAAAGCATTAGATTCAGATTTGGCGGCAGGGAATTTATCATTAGAAACCGCGGACTTTTTAAAGAATCAGATTAGGCGCAATGATTTTGGATGGAGAGCAAGGCGCAAAAAAAGCTGCGGGCCGTAGCGTACTGATTGTACGTGAGGGTCGCAGCTTTTTGCAGCAACGCCGCTATCCGCCAAAAGCATTCGCCTAATTCTTGAGTTTGGCTTTGAGGGATTGGAGCGCCTGCCCGTGTATCTGGCAGACGCGCGCTTCGGTCACGCCGAAGTCTTTGGCGATGTCGCCGAGCTTTCTGTTCTCGAAGTAGTAGCCTTCTATTATCCTCTTCTGCCTTTCGGGCAGGTCGACCACACGCTCCTTCAAAAGCTCGTCCATCTCGTGCCGCTCCATCTGCTCGGAGGCGGTTGCGGCGTTCTCGTCGGCTATGGATTCCGAAAGGGCGGGGGAGTTCCCGTCAGCGTTTGCGGGGGCGTGGTTCAATGATATGAACGAGCACGCGCGCGTGCGCAGCATGACCTTGTCAAACTGCTTCTGGGTGAGGCCCATCTTGTCGCGCAGTTCGTATTCTTTGGGTTCGCGCCCCAAATCCTGCTCCATGCCCTCCTTCAGGCGCTCTATCTTCTTGGCCTCGTTTCTGGCGCTTCTTGGCATGTAGTCCAGCCTTCTTAGGGCGTCCAGGACGGCGCCCTTTACGCGCATGGCTATGTAACCCCCGTAGGTGTTCTCCATCTTAGGGTCTAGCCTTTTGACGGCGTCGGCCAGGCCGCTTACGCCTTCGGAATGGAGTTCGTCCAAGTCCGCATAGCTGGGCAACCTGCCCCTCATAGCGTTGACTATTTTTGAAACGAGGGGATAGTACTGCACGAGCAAAGCCTTCTGCCTCGGAGTAAATTCCCCTATGCTTAAGTTTGTCCTGTTTTTCCGATTATTCATTTTCACCCTCACTTTCATGCCTTTTACCAGCAGGATTCATGCCCGATATTTCAGGTTGCGGGGTTTGTGTTGCAAGAGCCTTATCTTTAGGCATCTGATGCGCTTCTCCTTGGAAGCCGCATAAAAAACATCCTGTCCGGACGTCGGAAAGACACATCTGGTGTCTCAATATTGAGACAGCGCCAAAACAAGAATGTCTCATTTTTGGCGAATGCTTTTCGCGAATAGCGGCGTTGCTTCGGACGATTCGCGACCAGTCATGTGCTTAATGCACACTCCTGCCCGCTCACATCCTCGCGCCTTGCTCTTCATCGAAAATCATTACACCAAAATCGTACAAATTTGGAACGCTTAATCAGCCTCGTTCTGTTTCTGATGAACAACGCTGCGAAGAGAGGATACAAACATCGCAAAATAATATTGAAGAAATCAAAATATCGGGCAGGGTTTAAATTTTTCTTTTACTCATGCCGGAAAAACTTTAACACGACGGGGTCCATGGCCAACAGTTTTTTGAAATTCATGCTCGCTCTCTTGTGCGCCCTCTCATTTGCGGCGGGCGCTCAGGCGCAGGTCAGGCTGGGCGTGGACGTCCTTCAAGATTCGGGCTTCGCGGTTCTGCGCGGCAAGCGGGTGGGGCTTCTCACGCATCCGGCGGGCGTCAACGCGAACGGCGTTGCCACCGTTGAAGTTCTGCGCAGGGCGGCGGGCGTGAAGCTGGCGGCGCTCTACGGCCCTGAGCACGGCATTTACGGAGACGAGAAGGCGAACGTCAGCATTGCCAACCGCACAGACGCCCGCACGGGCCTTCCCGTGTATTCTCTTTACGGGAAGACGCGCAAGCCCACGCCGGAGATGCTCAAGAACATCGACGTGCTCGTCATAGATTTGCAGGACATAGGCTCGCGCTCGTACACCTACACAAGCTGCATGCTGCGCGCAATGGAGGCGTGCTTTGAGCAGGGCAGGGAGGTCGTGGTGCTCGACAGGCCCAACCCCCTCGGAGGCCTCAAGGTTGACGGCCCGCCGCTCGACGAAAAATTCAAAAGCTACGTGGGCATGTTCAAGGTGCCCTACGTCCACGGCATGACGATAGGCGAACTCGCGCTCATGGCCAAGAACACGGCGGGCGCAATGGAGATAACCTCGGCGCAGCAGAAGGCGGGAAAACTCACCGTCATCCCGATGAAGGGCTGGACGCGCTCCATGGTGTGGAGCAGGACGGGCCTCAAGTGGGTGCGCACAAGCCCCGCAATTCCGGACTTCCCCGCAGTGGTCGGCTACGCGATGACGGGCCTCGGCTGCCAGCTTGGAGATTTCCAGCACGGCTACGGCACGCAGTACCCCTTCAGGCTGCTGACTTTCAAGGGCATGAGCGGAGCGGAGCTCATGGGCCACCTCAAAAGGAAGAACGTGCCGGGTGTGGATTTCGTTCTGAAGAAGGGCGTGACGGAATCCGGAAAAGAGGTTGACGGCGTCTACGTGCTGGTGACGGATTTCAACGCGCTCAAGCCGACACTCCTGAGCCTCTGCATGATGCAGCTCGCCTGCGAGCTTTCGCACGCAAACCCCTTCGCGCGGGCGGCGGAAAATGACGCGCTGCTTTTCAACAAGCATCTTGGCAGCCAATCCTGGTGGAACGAACTCTGCTCAAAGGGCAAGAATGCGGACGCCTGGGGTTACGCCTCAAGGTGGGAGGCTGAGGCAAAAAAATTCCAGCAGTGGAGCAGGAGGTTCTGGCTCTACCAGTAGGCTTTAAAAGGCGCACCGCATGAGGCGCGCAAAAGGACAAAAATGAGGATACAAAAATATTTGTCACAATGCGGCGTCTGCTCAAGGCGCGAGGCCGAAGTGCGCATTGAGGAGGGCAGGGTCACCGTCAACGGTTCCATCGCGGAAATCGGCATGGACATTGACGAGAACAAGGACAAGGTCTATGTTGACGGCGCGCTCGTCAAGGGCCTGGTTGAAGACAAGGTTGTGCTGGCCATGAACAAGCCCAAGGGCTATCTGTGTTCGAACAGCGACCCCTTCGCAGCGCAGACGGTGTTCGACCTTCTGCCCGCGCCCTACAACAAGATGAAGCTCTTCTGCGTGGGCCGCCTGGACAAGGGCTCAAAGGGCCTTCTCATACTCACGAACGACGGCGATCTGGCCAACAAAATCATACACCCCTCCAGCGGCATCGTGAAAAAATACCGCGTGCTTTTGAACAGGGATTTGGACCCCAAAATCATCCCCATACTCCTGCGCGGGGTCGTGGTGGACGGCGAGAAGCTGCGCGCTTCGAAGATTGAAACCGAGGTTCAGATTGACGCGCCCAACGCCGCGCGCCGCGTGGAAGTCTGGCTCAACCAGGGGCGCAAGCGCGAAATACGCAGAATGTTCGAGGCCATGGGCTACTTCGTCAAAGAGCTCACTCGCTTCCAGATAGGCGGCTTTGTGATGCGCAAAATTCCTGAGGGCTCGTACAAGCGCCTTCTGCAGAAGGATGTTGAAAAACTTTTAAGGAACGACTGAAAAATGGAAGAGAAAATTTTTGACAGTGTTGAAGACTGCATTGCCGATTTCAAGGCAGGCAGGGTCGTCATAGTGGCGGACGACGAGGGGCGAGAGAACGAGGGGGACCTCATCGTGGCGGGCGAGAAAATCACGCCCGAAATCATAAACCTTATGATAACCCACGCGCGCGGCCTTGTCTGCGTGCCGACTACCAGCGAGCGCCTCGCGCAGCTGGGCATAGACGACATGGTGCGCCTCAACCGCGATTCAAAAGGAACGGCCTTCACCGTGACGGTTGACGCGGCGGTCGGAATTTCCACCGGCATCAGCGCCGCAGACAGGGCGCTGACTGTCAGGGTGATGTCGGACCCCTCAAAGGGTGCGGAAGACATCGTGAGCCCCGGGCATTTGAGCCCGCTTAGGGCGCGCGCGGGGGGCGTGCTTGAGCGCGCGGGCCATACGGAGGCGGCGGTGGATTTGGCGCGGCTTGCGGGCCTCTTCCCATGCGCGGCAATCTGCGAAGTCATAAACGACGACGGCACCATGGCGCGCATACCCGACCTCGTGAAATTCAAGGCAAGGCACGGCCTCAAGATGATGAGCGTTGCCTCCCTCATAGAATACCGCCTCAAGCGCGACGAGCTCATCAAAAAAATCTTCGAGCGCGAGGTGAAAACGGCGCACGGCGCTTTCAAGCTGGTCGGCTTCCAGTCTGACGACAAGCGCGTATGCTACGCCCTCGTCAAGGGCGATATAACTTCGGAGCCGACACTTGCAAGGGTGCATTCTGAAAACGTGTTCGCCGACATCTTCTGCATGGACGGCTTTGCGAACGCGGGCCGCAACTTCGAAGCCGCTATGAAGGCGGTCGCCAAAGACGGGCGCGGCGCGCTCGTCTACATCAGCCAGAAGAATTCCGGCATAAACGTGCCGGAGGGCGAAAGCGTGCGCCCCAACATGCGCGACTACGGCCTCGGCGCGCAGATACTCAAGGCGCTTGGCTTCAAAAAAATCCGCCTGCTGACTTCCAGCGCGGGCCACCACTCCATACCCGACGGTTTCGGGCTTGAGATTGCGGAGGAAATTGAAATAGCATCGGAATAAAGGAAAATTTATGAGTCTGGACAAAGGCAATATGCCGCAATTCGACGCGAAGGACTACTCCTTCGCGATAGTCGCCGCGCGCTTCAACGGCGAGCTTGTTGAAGCCCTCATTAAGGACGTGAAGGCCACCGTCATGGCGGCGGGCGTGCCGGAAAAACTCGTGAGGGTGGAGCGCGTTCCGGGCAGCGCGGAGCTTCCGCACCTGTGCAGCCTGCTTGCGGAGACGAACAAGTTTGACGCGATTATCGCGCTGGGCGTCGTCGTCGCGGGCGAAACCCCGCACCACGAGATAATCGGCAACAGCACCGCGCACGCGCTTCAGAACGTGGCGCTCACCTCCACCGTGCCCGTCATAAACGGCATAATAGTGGCCAACACCCGCGCGCAGGCCGAGGCGAGGACAACGGGCGGCATACGCAGAGGAATCGAGTTCGGGGAGGCCGCGCTCGAGATGGCGTGGAAGACCTCGCTGATTTTCGACGAGATTGAAAACTCCCGCAAAAGATAATCCCCATTCAAAAATTTTACGATGAGCGAAAAGAGCGAAGCAAACAAGACCCTCCGGCGCGAGAACAGGATAGCCGCAATGCAGCTTGTGTATATGGCCGACTGCAATATGGACAGCACGCCGGAGAAAATCGCGGACGCGTTTTTCCCCACGCAGGAGCACCCGAGGGATTATTACGCCTTTGCGCAGGAGCTCTTTGCTGGCGTCTGGGCGCACATGGCGGAGCTTGACGAGGTCATAACAACGCACGCAAAAAACTGGAAAATTTCGCGCATAGCCAAGGTTGATTTGGCCATACTGCGCCTCGCCATTTTCGAGCTGCTATACAGGGAGGACATCCCGCCCATCGTGTCAATCAACGAGGCCATAGACATCGCAAAGCTGTTCTCCGGTGCGGAGTCAAAGCGCTTCGTCAACGGCATACTAGACAAGGTGAAGGAAGGCCTCAACCGTCCGCTCAGAACCGCCAAGGAAAAATAGGAAGTGTTCTCGGTTTTTAAAAAATTCAAGGACGCACTCAAGAAGACCGCCGGCAGCGCGCTTGGCGGCTTGGCCGGCCTTTTCCAGAAGAAGATAGACCCTGCCGACATAGACCTTATTGAGGAAACCCTCTTCGGCGCGGACTTTGGATACGAGACCTCGCAGGACATCGTTTCCGCGATAAAGGCCGCGTATGCGAAAGACAGGGAGATGCGCGGAAAAGAGGCGGCGGAGATAGGTTCACAGGTGCTTTCTGACATTCTCAAAGGCTCCGAGGGCGGCTTCATTCAGGCGGAAAACAAGCCGACCGTCATCTGCCTTGTCGGCGTGAACGGCTCCGGAAAAACAACGACCGCC
>JAVBSZ010000025.1:0-10736 GCA_031556415.1 Opitutales bacterium
CGTCGGCTTGCCCACGCTTGCCACAAACTCCGCCTCGCTTTCAAAATTTCTGGAGACGAGCTTCGCCCCCGCGGCCTCGTAATCCGCATCCGCAAAGCCCGCGGCAAGGCCCGCGCCGCTCTCCACGTTCACCGTCCAGCCCGCCTTGGCAAGCCTCGCCGCGTCGGACGGAATCAACGCCACGCGCGTTTCGCCCGCATGGCACTCCTTTGGTATAAACAGAGACTTCATTTAAATGAAAGATAGTATCTTTCTGCCGCCGTCATTCAAGTTTTATTTGGACAAAAACTAGTCGCCGCTTAAAACGCCTTAAACAGGGCATTTCTGTGTCAGAACCTGAAAAGCGGTGCGCACGTATGTCCATATACGCTTACGCCCGCTTTTCAGAACCTTTCTTGAACTGCCTCTGTTTAAGACGTTTTAATTCGCCGCCTCATGATCAAAAAAATCATTTAATGACGCGAATGCATGTGTGGAAATTTAAAATATCAGGCGCGCACGAAGCGGCCCCAGATTGAAAGGGGTAGCGGATACGAATTGGGATTTCTTAATACGAGCTCCCCGCACGATACTTCTCCGCCCTTGAACCAGTCGGCAAGGACGTTTGCGGCCATTATTGCGCTGGCGTCTATTGAATAGAGCGTGATAATCACGTAGGAGCCCGCGCTCTTTGAAAGTATTTTTGAGCAGCCCTCCAGAAGCTCCGGCAGCATTTTTTCAAGCTTCCAAAGCTCGTTCTTCGGGCCGCGCCCGAAGGCGGGCGGGTCCAAAAGTATGGCGTCATAAAGCGCGCCGCGGCGCTCCTCGCGCTTCACGTATTTGAGCGCGTCGTCAATGATCCAGCGGATTGGGAGGGCGTCCATGCCGCTTAGCTGCTGGTTCTGGCGCGCCCATGCTATTGACGGCTTTGAGGCGTCAACATGGGTCACCTCGTAACCCGCCTGCGCCGCCACAAGGCTTGCCGCGCCCGTGTAGCCGAAAAGGTTTAGGAGCCTCATCCCCTTTTTTCCGCGCTGTTTTACAAAATCCCAATGAGGCTGCTGCTCGGGAAATATGCCGAGGTGCTTTGAGCCGTCCATGAGCTTTGTGGCGAACTTTATTCCGTTCAAATCAAGGACGGGGAAGGGCTTGCCCTTTGAAAAAACCTTCCAGCCGCAGGAGTTCTTGTCCTCGTCAAAATAGCGCGCGTCGGCCCTGTCCCATTCCTTCTGGGGCAGGGCGGGGCGCCACCAGGCCTTCGGCTCGCTGCGCACGACCGTGAAATTGCCGAACCTCTCAAGCTTCAGGCGCGAGCCCGAATCCAAAAGCTCATAATCCTTCCACTCCGGCGAAAGAAGCTCCACTGACAGATCATTGTTCATTTTTTTGGATAATGGAGAAAATAATTCCGGAATCAATTCTTTGTGGAGGCGTTATTTGAAATAATAGCGAGTCATTGTGTAAAATAAAAGCGTACCCTCCGTTTTGGCGGCATGGTTTGGATGCATAGCAAGGCGCAAAAAAAAATCGCGGGCCGCAGCGTACTGAATGTACGTAAGGGTCGCGATTTTTTGCAGTAACGCCGCTAGGCGCCAAACAAATCCGCCAAAAAAATTATTGGGCTTGGCCCTGGTCTCCGAGCGAGCGCAAAATGTTCGGCGTGCCGCCGAATATGGCCTGGGCTATGTTCGCGGTGCGGTTCGTCTGGCCGTAGACCATCAGCATGCCCTGCTTGGTGCTTTCGTCGTGCAGGGAGTCATACCATGTGACGTGGCCGTCCACGAAGGCGATATGGCCGCCGGAGTCCGCTCCGAAGGGGTTGAGCCTCGGGTCCCAATATCCGCTGGGCAGGAGGCCGCGCGTCCAGAGGAGGGGCGTCTGCACCTGTGCGTTGCCCTGCGTGGCGTTTGCGACTTCCCAGCTGATGGGGAAGGTTTTGAAATCGGGGTTGAGCTTCCATTCGTTGCCCTGCTTGTTTGCCACGGTGGCAACCACGCCCTTCATCGCTTCCTGGGTCTGCACGAGCGGGTCAAAGCTGAGCAGCCACATCGACGGCGTGTTGAGGTCCGCCTTTTCAGCGAGGGTTGCGGCCCATTCGTAAATGTTGGGGCGTGCGAGGATGCGCGGCTTTGAGCCCATCTTTGTGTAGTTCATCCACGCCTTGGCTATGCCTGAAGCGTTGTTCTGCGAGACCACCTTGTTGACCTGCTTGAACGCGCCGCTGAGTGCGGGGAACATCAGGCCGGCCAGAACGCCGATGATTGCGATAACTATCAACAATTCAACAAGTGTGAACGCTTTTCTTTGTTTTGTGGTTTTCATAAATAATAATAGGGTGTTAAATCAATTTGCCTTCTATGAACCTAAATTCTCCAAAATATCCCCGTTTTTGCAAGACTTTTTTGAAAAATTGTTTTTCCCCTGGTGCGGAACGCGGTTCTTTATATCTATAAGTAAGCAACTCGCGAAAAATGTTCCCTTTATTGAACGAGTATTGCTTCTAGTTTGGCGCTTTGGAATGCCATCCATTGAAGGAGGTTCCCCATTGCGTGATTACTATCGCAATTCCTGAATGATTTTTGCATGAGTACCTGATTAGGCGCGATGATTTTGAATGCGGAAGCAGGCGCAAATCACAAAAGTTGCGGAGCAAGCTTTTGGGAAATACGATTGCGTTAGCAAACGCCCCGAAGGGGTGAGACGAGCGCCGCCGCGCGAGCGAATATAAAAATCCCGCGCAGCGAGCGTATAAATAGTACATGACCAGTGCGGGCTTTTTGCGGCAACAAACTTCCGCGCCAAAAGCATTCGCCTAACGCCTAATAGGGCAAAGGGAAGGCGGCGCAGAGGGAAAGGACGGAGTTCTTCACTTCCGCAATCTTTGCGTCGTCATTCGGGTTTTTGAGGACGGTGTCGACGAGCTTTGCAATCGTCTTCATTTCCGCTTCCGCCATTCCGCGCGAGGTCACCGCAGCCGTGCCGAGGCGCACGCCGCTTGCCTTGAAGGGAGAGCGGGTTTCACCCGGAACGGTGTTCTTGTTTGTGGTGATGTTTGCCTTGTCCAGCGCTATCTGGGCGTCTTTGCCCGTGAGTTCGTCATGGCTCTTGCGAAGGTCTATAAGGATTAGGTGGTTGTCAGTACCTCCTGAAACGAGGCCGTAGCCGAGGG
Organism: Opitutales bacterium; assembly: GCA_031556415.1. Classification (GTDB taxonomy): domain Bacteria; phylum Verrucomicrobiota; class Verrucomicrobiia; order Opitutales; family Intestinicryptomonadaceae; genus CALXQW01. The sequence goes on from JAVBSZ010000025.1 coordinate 3,149, forward strand.
CCCTGAGCTCTTCGGCGAGGGTCGCGCAGTTTTTGACGAGCTGCTTCTGGTATTCCTTGAACGAGTCTGAAAGGGCGTCCTTAAAGCAGACGGCCTTGGCCGCGATGATGTGCATGAGGGGGCCGCCCTGGTTGCCCGGGAAGACGGAGGAGTCTATGGCCTTGGCGTATTCCTCGCGGCACATTATCATGCCGCTTCTGGGGCCGCGCAGGGTCTTGTGCGTGGTTGTCGTAACAAAGTCGCAATGCGGGACGGGTGAGGGGTGTATGCCCGCCGCCACGAGGCCCGCTATGTGGGCTATATCGGCAAGTATCATTGCGCCGCACTTTTTGGCTATTTTTCCCATGCGCTCAAAGTCTATCGTGCGCGGGTAGGCGCTCGCGCCGACGGTGATGAGCTTGGGTTTTTCCGCCATGGCCGTCGCCTCAACCTTGTCGTAATCTATGAAGCCGGTTTCTATTTCCACGCCGTAGTTGACCACGTTGTAGAGCATGCCCGAAAGGTTCTTGGGGTGGCCGTGCGTGAGGTGGCCGCCGTGCTCAAGGCTCATGGTCAAAATTTTGTCTCCGGGCTGGAGGATGGCGGTGTATACGGCGATATTCGCCTGCGAGCCGCTGTGGGGCTGCACGTTGACGTGCTCCGCGCCGAAGAGCTCCTTTGCGCGCTCAATCGCGAGGTTTTCGACGACGTCCACAAATTCGCAGCCGCCGTAGTAGCGCTTGCCCGGATAGCCTTCGGCGTACTTGTTTGTGAGCGTGGAGCCTGCGGCCTCCATTATGGCCGGAAGGGTGAAATTCTCGGAGGCGATAAGCTCGATATGCGTCTGCTCGCGCTTCGTTTCGTTCTGTATGGCCTTGAAAATTTCGGGGTCGAAAACTTCAAGTTTGGTGTTTGATATGGCTTTGTTCATGGTAAGTTTTTTTAAGGTTATTTTGAAAATTTTTTATTGGAGCTCGCTTTCGAAGGCGCACATTTTTTCGACGCGGCGCACGTGCCTTCCGCCCTCGAATTCCGTTTCGCAGAAGGCTTCCGCCATGGCTATCGCGTCGGTTTCGGAAACGTATTTTGAGCCCATGCAGATGGCGTTGGCGTTGTTGTGCATGCGGGAGAATTTCGCGCTGTCAAGGTTGTGGCAGAGGGCCGCGCGCACGCCTTTGTGCTTGTTTGCGGCTATGCTCATGCCTATTCCGCTCGTGCAGACGAGCAGGCCTATGTCCGCCCTGCCTTCCTGCACGTCAACGCAGACGAGGTGCGCGTAGTCAGGGTAGTCAACGCTTTCCGTGCCGAAGGCGCCCTTGTCGAGCAGCGTGTAGCCCTTGGCTTTCAGGGCCTCCGCGAGGGCGGCCTTGAGTTTGAAGCCGCCGTGGTCCGCGCCTATGCTGATTGTCTTCTTCATTTTGCAAGCTCCTCTTTGAGGTATTTTACGAGTGCGGGGATTGCCGAAATGATGTCGTCGCGCACGTCCTCGTACACGCTTATCGACATCCCGTAGGGGTCCTGAATGTTTTTGCTCTTGGCGTCCGGAAGCAGCGAGAGCAGGGCGAAGGAGTGAAGGGGCATGAGGCCGGGAAAATTCTTCTTGGCAATCTCGATATGCGCGGGCGTCATGCCGACTAGGGCGAAGGTCTCTTCAAGAAGTTCGCGCGTGAGCTGGCGCGACGAATGGCTGCCCGTGTCAACGCCTACTTTTGAAAGCGCGATTTCCGAATTCTCGGACATCGGCCAGCCGTCCACTGTCGAGGTTCCGGCGGAGACCACTTCAAGGGCTTTTAGCGCGCTTCCCTCGGGCTCCGCGGCTATGGCCGCCTTGAGCAGCATTTCAGCCATCGGAGAGCGGCAGATGTTGCCCGTGCAGAGGAAGACTATCTTGTTCTTTTTGTCCATTAAATCGAATTCCTTTTGAGCTGCCTGTGCGCGATGTCGCGCCTGAAGAATGCGCCTGCAAACTTGGTTTCGTCCGCGAGCTTGTACGCCTTTTGGAGGGCCTCCTCAAGCGTTTCGGCCTTCGCCGTCATGGCAAGCACGCGGCCTCCGTTGGTTAAAATTTTTCCGTCCTTCGCCTTCGTGCCCGCGTGTATGATGTACGAGCCTTCCGCGACGTCTTTCGGGAATGAAATTTCGTCACCCTTCGGGTAGGCGTTCGGGTAGCCTTTCGCGCAGACTATGACGGCCACGGCGAAGCCCTTTTCAAGCTCCACCTTTGAGGAATCCAGCCTGCCGAGCGCGATGTCGTTCATCAGCTCGAGGGCGTCGCTTTTGATGAGCGGCATGAGCACCTCGCACTCGGGGTCTCCGAAGCGCGCGTTGAATTCGATGACCTTTGAGCCGCTTTTTGTAATCATTATGCCGACGTAGAGCGTGCCGCGGTAGTCTATATTTTCCGAAACGAGGCCGTTGAGAACGGGGGTGATGATTTTCGTTTTGACTTCGTCCAAAACTTCCGGAGTCGCCACCGCAGCGGGGGCGTACGCGCCCATGCCGCCGGTGTTGAGGCCCGTGTCGCCTTCGCCCACGCGCTTGTGGTCCTGGCTGGGCGGGAGCATGACATAGTCCTTCCCGCAGACCATGAGCATGATGCTGGCCTCCTCGCCTTCGAGCTTTTCTTCTACGACTATCTCCGCGCCGCTCTCACCGAACGCGCCTCCGGAGAGCATGTCTTTTGCCGCTTCCACCGCCTCCTGTTTTGACGAGGGGATTATCACGCCCTTGCCCGCCGCAAGCCCGCTGGCTTTCACGACGACGTCGAACGGCGCGTCTTCGATGTACTTTTTGGCCTTTTCGAAGTCCGTAAAATTTTCGTACGCCGCAGTGGGGACGGAGTATTTCTTCATGAAATCTTTTGAATAGGCCTTGCTGGCTTCAAGCGTGGCGCCGTCTTTATTCGGACCGTAAAAGGCTACGCCCTCCTTGCGCAGCGCGTCTCCCAGGCCCATTGAAAGCGGAACTTCCGGCCCGCATATCACGAGGTCTATTTTGTTCTCCACCGCGTAGCTTTTTAGCGCCTGCGCGTCTTCGGCGGAAATGCCAATGCACTCGCAGTCTTCGGCTATGCCGCCGTTCCCCGGCGCGCAGACGAGCGCTGAAAGCATGGGGCTCTTTTTTACAGCCTTGACGAGCGCGTGCTCCCTGCCGCCGCTTCCGACTATCATTACGTTAAGCTTCTTCATAAAATCAAATCGCCTTTCTGTACAGCGGTATGGCGCACAGCAGCATGACGAGCGCCGGCATGGCCACCGCGAGCAGCGGCGGCAGCATTCCGCGCGCGCCCAGCACCGTGAAAATGTTGTCCGCGATGTAGTAGGCGAAGAACATCGCCACCGTCTTTGAAACGCCCACCATGGGGTTCGTGCGCACGCCCGCCACCGAAAAGGGAATGGCTATGACAACCACAATCAGGCATATCACGGGGCTGAACCACATTCCGAAATATTTCACCCTGTATTCGCGCAATTTGTCATAATCCTCACCGCCTTCCTGCGTTGAGTAGTTGATGAGTTCCTTAACCTGGAAGAGGGACAAATCCTTGGTGCGCTTCATGGAAAGGCGCATGATTTCAGGCTTCTCGTTGAAGTCCTCGTACACCCGCTTTGAAGCGCCGTCAAACTTGCCTTCGGAATGGAAGAGCAGGGTGCGTATGGGCCTTCCCGTTTCCTCGTCGAAGAAAATCTCCTGGCCGTCGCGGAAGAACCAGCATTTGTCCACGTCGTCGTACACGGCTTCGCGGGCGATGATTTTGGAGCGCTCGCGCGATTTTTCGTCAAGCGTGTACACGAAGACCTCGTTTGCGGCGTTCGTCGCCACGTTGAAGGAGTTGATGAGCCACAGGCGCCTGTCCTTCTTGTTGAAGAACTCAAGGCGCTCTATCTTCCCCGCCTGCGAGGGCGCCTTCTCTTTACGGTATTCGAGTTCAAGCTGCTCCATCATCAGCTTTGACTTTTCGACGGAATGGGGGACGACCGTGGAATTAATCCAGAATAGCAGGCCCGCAAGCAGAAACCCCGCAAGCCAGAGGCTGCGCGTAATTTTAAAGATGTTCATGCCCGCCGCGCGCATGGCGGTGATTTCATTGTTCTTGTGCAGCGCCCCCAGCACGAATATGAGGGACAAGAGCAGGCTTATGGGGAGCACCAGGGGTATGAAACTCGGCGCAATCAGCGCGTAGAAGAAGACTATGCGGCCCGCGCCCGCGCCGTAGCGCAGAAGGTCGTCAAGCGTGCTGTACATGTTGTGCAGGACGAGTATTCCGAGTATCACGCCCAAGGATATCGCAAAAACCTTGAGCCATTCCCAAAACACGTACCTGTCCAGCAGCTTTATCATCAAAAACAAACCCTCAGAGGGCGCCACGCCCCCTTATTAAAAAAAACGAAGGCATCCTAACACGCTCAGGAAATATGTAAATTAAAAAACCAAAACAAAAAAGTGAGCCCCGCGCGCTAAAATGTTTGCAAATGCGGGGCGTTTTTATTTGATTGCGAGGCAATGAAGAATTTAGGCACAAAATTTAAGGACGCGCGCGAGGCCAGGAATATTTCGCTGCGGGACGCCGCGGACATGACCAAAATCCGCGTCGACGTTCTGCAGAACATCGAAAACGGCAGCTTTGACTTCGACCTTCCTGAGGTCTACAAGCGCGGCTTCATACGCCTCTACGCGCAGTTTCTAAAGCTAGACCAGTCATCGATTTCGGCGGAGTACGCCAAGCTTTCGGGCACCTCGTTCCGCAAGGAAATAACAAAGGGCCTCAAGGGCAAGACGGCCGCCGACATTGACGAGGAGCCGATTGACACCGCCTCCCGCTATGACGAGGGCGCGGACTCGCTGCCCGACGGCTCCCTCTCCACCGGCTCTTCGGACGCCCAGGAGGAGTCGATATTCGGCAGCCAGTACGTGAAAATCGCCGCAATTATTCTGGCGCTCGTCGTAGCCGTCGGCCTGCTCGTCACCATATTCTCCGGCGGTTCGGCGGACACGAACGTGAATCCGGATTTGCAGGCTTCGCAGAATGCGGACAAGGCTCTGGCCTCCGCCCAGCCGGTTGCCGACGCGCCTTTCACGCCCAAGCCGTCGTCAGGCAACGGCGCGACCGTTGCGTCTTTCGCAAGCCAGCCTTCAGAGGGCGCGCGCTGCTTCACCATCACCGCCACGCATGACACGCACGTGGTTATTTACCCAGCCGGAAACGCCGAAAAGCCCGTGATAAGCGGCCTGCTGGAGAAGAACGCTGTGAGGACTTTCTTCCTGAAGGAAAACCCCGTTCTCAACCTCGTGGACACCCAGTACATCAAGCTGGAAGTGGACGGCAAACCCGTGAATTTCGGAAGCGCCACCGGCCCGCGCAAGTTTGAAATCAAGGCGAACTGATATGATATCGCACGTGGTAATATTCAGAACCCGCCACAAGGACAGGGCGGATCTGCTTTACGAAGGCGTCAAGACGCTCGGAAACATAGAGTTTGTGAAGTTTTTCCACTGCGGAAAACCGGTGCCCAGCCCGCGCCCCGTGGTTGACGATTTCTTCGACGTCGCCGCCGTGATATGCCTCGAAAACGAGGCCGCGCTCCAGGCCTATTCCGAGCACCCCATACACCTGAACTTTGTAAAAAACTATCGGGATCCGGCGCACGCCAAAGTCCAAGTCTATGATTTTATCGACTAATTTTTTGGCAAACGCTTTGGGCGAATAGCGGTGTTGCTGCAAAAAATCGCGACCCTTACGTACATTCAGTACGCTGCGGCCCGCGATTTTTTTTGCGCCTTGCTCTTCATCCCAAATCGTTGAGCCAAAATAGTGAGCTAATGAAGTTTTCTTCTTTGAATAAAAACCAAACGGAGTCTCGTTTGCATGTGTGAAATCAATATTGATGACCCGTTTGTTTTTGGATTCGAAAATTTTGTTTGTAAAACAAAATCGAATCCAAAACCGAAGCGCGACCAAGTGTCTGGCGGGAACGTAGAGAGTTCGTTGAAGCATCTTCACGAGTTGCGTAAGCAGCTCAAGTCCAGAGCTGTGCTCTGGCTTAGGGAGCGCGAGGGGCGAAGCTAGCCCCTCGTATATATAATATCCCTTTGCTACGGATGTGGGGCATGCAGGCCTGCGTACAAAGAGAACCTTGCCCCGCTAAATGGAAATTGCTTTTGTGGAAAAAAGATTTAGGGTACTTGGAAATTTTTATTATGGAATTGCGTTCGAGGGAGCAGGCTGCGTGCGGGTACATAGCGCGCGAGGCGGCGAAGCGGGGCGGTCGGGCTTACTGCGTCGGCGGCGCCGTTCGCGACTGGCTTTTGGGCGAGGTTCCGAAGGACGTGGACGTCGAGGTCTACGGCATAGAGCCGGCCGAGCTTGAGAAGATGCTCAAAGAAAAATTCCGCGTGGAGATGGTCGGGAAGAATTTCGGCGTGTGGATATTGAAGGGCTTGGACATAGACGTGAGCATCCCGCGGCGCGAGAGCAAGACGGGTCTGGGGCACAAGGATTTTTCGGTGGATGCCGACCCGTACCTGAGCGTTGAGGCCGCCTGCGCGCGGAGGGATTTTACGGTGAACGCGATTTTGTACGACTTCATCGGCGGTGAGTTCATAGACCCTTACGGCGGCATGAAGGATTTGAAGGCGAAGCTGCTGCGCCACACGTCGGATAAATTTTCTGAAGACCCTCTGCGCGTGCTGCGCGCAATGCAGTTCGCCGCGCGCTTCGGCTTCGATGTCGCGCCCGAGACTGTCGCGCTGTGCTCGTCAATCAGGATGGAGGCGCTGCCCATAGAGCGCGTGTACGAGGAGTGGAAAAAGCTGATTCTGAAGGGCGTGGAAATTTCGCGCGGGCTGAATTTTTTGAAGGACTGCGGCTGGGTGAAATATTTTCCGGAGCTCGAAAAAATGGTGGGCTGCCCGCAGGACCCGGTGTGGCATCCGGAGGGCGACGTCTATACGCACACGGGCTTCTGCATGGATTCCTTCGCTGAAGGCAGGATAGGCGACGAGCGCGAAGACCTCATAGTGGGCCTCGCGGTATTGTGCCATGACATGGGCAAGCCGCTCACCACGGAAGTCGGGGAGGACGGCAAGATACATTCATACGCGCACGACGTCGTGGGGTGCAGGCCCGCGCTCTCGTTCCTTGAGCGTTTGACGCGGGAAAAGTCTTTGATTGAGGCCGTGCTGCCTCTTGTTGAGCGCCACATGGCGATACTCGACTTGTGGCGCAACCAGGCCGGAGACTCCGCAATACGCCGCCTCGCCAACAAGGTTGGCCGCATAGACCGCCTTGTGCGGGTTGACAAGGCCGACCGCGACGGGCGCCCGCCGCTTCCAAGAGAACCGTCTCCGCAGGGCGAATGGATACTCAAACGCGCGGAGGAGCTCGCGGTGAAAGACTCCGCGCCGAAGGCATTGATACTGGGGCGCCACCTGATTGCGCTGGGGCTCAAGCCCTCGGCGGAATTTTCGGAGATACTCGACGCCGTCTACGAGGCGCAGCTAGACGGCGCGTTCGCAGACGAAGCCTCGGCTGTAGAATACCTCAAAAGCTACCTCGCCAAACGATGAGTCGGAATCCGGCAATTTGCGAGAGTCTGCAAATAGAAAAATG
>JAVBSZ010000031.1:0-7883 GCA_031556415.1 Opitutales bacterium
GCCCTTGTTGTCAAAAGGCCTGTAAAACACGCCGACAGTCGGAATTTTTCCGCCGTAAAGGGCGGGGAAAAGCGTTATGCTTTCCATCATCGTGAAATGCGGAACCATCAGGACTATGGGTCTGTCCTCCGCGAGCACGCCGGAAATGTTTTCCAAAAGATAGTCTGAAAGCAGTATCCTTTTGCGCAATTTTTCAAGCGGGATATAGGGGCTGGCCAAAACGAAAATCCCCATCTCTATCATCCTTGCGGAAGATTCCAGAGACATCTCCTCTATCTCCTCTTGGGGCATATCGGCGAAAACATGCTTCATGTTTGAGAACATCACCCTGCGGCGGCGGCTTGGCACGCGGGTCAGCAGCGTTCCAAGGAACAGGCAGAGCCCCCGCAGCATGAACTCGGGAGTTTTAGAGAGCAGCCATCCCAAAACAGAAAGAAATATCCTCATAAATATTGACCGTCCATAATTTCGAAACGGACCTGTTTCGCAAGGATTTATTCCTCAAAAAGCCAGGTGGAAAGATAGCGCTGACCGGTGTCCGGCATGATTGCCACTATCGTTTTACCTGAATTTTCGGGGCGCGCGGCGAGCGCCAACGCCGCATGGAACGCCGCACCGGAGGAAATCCCGACAAGCAGCCCGTCGCTTTTTGCCAATCCGCGCGCGGCATTGCCGGCGTCTTCCGCAGAAACCGCTATTACTTCGTCGACGATTTCCGGATTGTAAATTTTCGGGACGAAGCCCGCGCCTATGCCCTGCAGTTTATGGGGCCCCGCCTTCCCGCCCGAAAGCACGGCGGAATCGGAAGGTTCCACCGCCACAATTTTTATCAGCGGGTTCTTTGTTTTTAAAAATTCTCCCGCACCGCTTATGGTTCCGCCGGTTCCGACACCCGCGACGAGGATGTCAACTTTGCCTTCGGCGTCCTCCCAGATTTCGGGGCCCGTCGTGAGCCTGTGCGCTTCCGCATTGGCGGGGTTTTCAAACTGTTGCGGGATGAAGGCCTGGGGATGTTCCTGAGCCTTCAGGCGCAAAGCCTCCTCTATTGCGCCCTTCATGCCCTGCGCGCCGGGGGTGAGCACGAGCTCCGCGCCGTAGGCAGCAAGCATTTTGCGCCGCTCAACGCTCATGGTATCGGGCATGGTGAGAATGAGCCTGTAGCCGCGTATGGCCGCGACCATGGCAAGGCCTATGCCCGTGTTCCCGCTGGTTGGTTCAATTATTACGCCGCCGGCTTTGAGCAGGCCGTCCTTTTCCGCGGCATCGACCATGGCCAGGGCGGCACGGTCTTTCACGCTGCCCGTCGGGTTGAAGAACTCCGCCTTCAAAAGGACGTTTGCGGCGGCCTTGACGCGCAGAAGCGGCGTTCCGCCTACGAGGGCGAGCAAATTGTCATTTATCTTCATATTCTTCATGTTTATGTCGAACGGGGCGCATTTTGGCAAAACAATAATTCTCATTTTGCGCCGCCGCCGGGTGTCTTATTAGTATCACATAATATTGACTTTTTGAAATTCCGCGCAAAAATCGCCTTACTAAAATTCTGCGACGTATCAGGACAACTCCTACCGCCTGATGCGCCGTTTTTCCTACTGCAAACATCCCCCACTCCTATGGAAAGACTCCTTCTCGCTTCTTTCGGCGTGATTATTCTTGCCGGTCGTCTCTGCGCGGCCGACGTGTATTATTTCACCGCGGCTTCAACAAGCTTCTCCACGGCGTCCAACTTCGTTGCCGACCAGAACAATACTCTTGGCACGGCCTCTCCCGCATGGAGCCTGAACGCCGGCTACAATGTGGACCTCATCAACTCGGCAACCGCGCTAGGCACCAAGAACGTGGACCTCTCCGCCAACATGACGGTGGGCGCGTTTTCCAACACCAGCAGCGCGCCGGGCGGTGAATGGATATTCTACAGCCAAGACTCCGCGACAAACACGTGGAACTTTGACAGCATCACGCAGAATTCGGCAGTCAACCTGCGCTTCAGGAAGCGCCAGGGCGCCACGGGGCTGGTACTCAACATCACAAACGGAATAAGCGTCGGCAAGGGGATTTTATGGCTGGGGCACACAGACAACAGCCAGCAGATTACATCGCTGACCGTGGGCGGAAACACAAGCATAACTTCGGGCGGGACTTTGAACATAGTGGACCACGGCACGGCAAATTTCAAAGACACAATCACGAACACCAACGGCACGCTCAGCTTCATAAACAACGGAACCGCCAAGCCAACAGGCGCGCAGGTTATAAGCGTCAAAAACATTGTCTCCAACAACAACAGCGCGGGTTCGCTTGACATAGGCAAAATAGACTCCTACGCCAAATACGTTTCCACGGACACCGCAAACCGCATCATGAACTTCAACGCGGGTGACATTTCCGCGGAGAACAGCCGCAACACCGTTTCAATAAACGTCGACACTTTCCGCGTTGACTCCGCCCTGTACGAGGGAGCCACGGGCACCCTGCGCTACTCCGCCGCGGGCACCGGCAACCGCCTCAAGATGCTCGTCCAAAACGCGTACATAGAAAATTTCATAGTGGGCGAAGAGTCCGGCTCCGTAAAAAGCTATGTTGAGATAACGCGCGGCACAGACATTTTGGATTATTCCGCAGCGGGCACCTTCGAGGTGGGGAAGCTGACAAGCCTCTACACGATGGGGGAAGTGCGCATAGGCTATCTCTATCTGGGCACGGACAACTACGCCAACTACACCAAGTACGAAACAATAAAGATAGGCGAGGCCAACATATCACGCGGGATGTCTCTTGTTGCTGAAAATATCGAGATAGGCTCCTTCACCAAAAACGCCGTTGAAAGCGGTGAAAATATGGACTTCGGCAAGGTCGAAAACGGGCTCTTCGCCGAAAACATAAGCATAGGCGAGGCGGGCGCGGACGGCGCGGCCTCGGAAAGCGTAAGCACCCTGCACGACGGCATAGTCACGCTTTACGGCCGCAGCGTGAATATCCACGGGACCCTCAACCTTGCGCCGACCAAATCGAACATAAGCACCGAACTTAATATCGGGACAATCAGGGATTCCGAGGGCAGCATACTCAAGCAGAGCGTGAACATAGACGCGCTGAATTTTGACACCTCCGTTGCGGCGGCCAACGCCAGGTTCAACGCCAACATTTCAGACCTCTCCATAAACGATGTGAATTTTTCGGGCGGAAGCAGCGCCGTGCTTTACGCTGCTGCGGACAACGGTGCAAAAATAGGAAACGTTTCCGTGTCCACATGGATGAATGGCGCTGTGAAAACCAAGACCGACAAGGCCTACATAGACATTTCAGGCAATGCCTCCATAGATAAAATCTCCTTCAAAGGGCTTTATACAAACAGCAACTAAAACACCCTTTATCTGACCGGTTCAAACGCGACGGTAGGCATAGGCCTGATAGACGCCGCAGGCCAGAACATTTTCTCAACCGCCTCAAAAACGACCATAGACAAAATTACTCTAGCCCCCGGCGCCTCCACCGCCACATGGAACAAGCTGAGCATAGTGGGCAACGGCGCAATGGAAGACATGCTGATAAAGCAGGTAGACTTCAACCCCAGAAACTCCCTGACCCTCGGAACGGCCGCAAATAAGCTGGGCAACGTAAGGATAGACATCCTTAATATGACGGGCAATGCCACCGGCGCCGACGGTGCAGACAGGGCCACCAGCGTCAATCTGGCTGCGGGGAAAGTTCTTTCCATAGGTCAGTTCAACATCGCGGGGAACGGCGTTTCCAGAATGGACGGAACGAATGCCGACCTTGAAATAGGCGAAATGAACATAGCCAACTCCACTTCTGGGGCATACACAGTCACGGCGGGCAAAACCATCACCATAGGCACCCTGAATAAAACCGCCGGTGCCGGACACAGGTTCGGAGCGGATACTTCATACCTTACGGGAACATTCAGCATAACAGACCTCAACACTTCGGCGGGAACCCTCAATTTCTACACATCGGACGCAACCTCCATCGGAACGCTGACTTCCGGCGGCAGCGGAACCGCCACCAACTTCTACTCCAACGCGTCCATAGGCACCCTGAATTTCGACGGAACTTCGAGCGGGGTTTCGAACGCCGTAGGCAAAACGCTTTCAGTCGGCTCCATCAACGTCCTTAAAGGCACGGCAAACCTGAACGGCAGCATGGCGGTTGCGGGTGTCATCACCCTTTCGCAGGCGACAATGCTGAACCTCTCCGGCAGTTTTGACGGCTCCACCGTTTCAACGCAGGGCCTGGTTGCGGAATCTTCAAACCAGAACACGCATGCCACCAGTAGCAAAAACACCACCCTAGTATTGAACGGGGACGGCCACTACACCTTCAGGGGCAGGCTGCACGACTTTGAGGCGGCTGCGACTCCCGTCGCGGGGCAGAAGGAAATCTCCGTGGTCAAAGACGGCGAAGGCGCACAGTATCTGCGCGGCGAAACCTACTACCGGGGAGACACCCTTGTGAATTCCGGAGAGCTCTACATCAACGCGGACGGCTCGGGTAACACTGCGGGTCTGGGCGTGGGCAAGGTTTTCCTAAACGGCGGCGCTCTTGGCGCAACGGGTCAGGATTCCGAAATCGGCACCCTGAAGATGACGCAGCTCACCTGGGCGGCGGGCGCGGTCTTGAATTTCGACATAGGAACCGGCGGGTATGACAAAATCATAGTGAGCGGAGACATCCTCAGGGCGACGCAGTCGCTTGAAGGCTTCATGCTCTTTTCGGCCGGAGACTACGCAATAAACATCACCCTTCTGGAAGGCGCAATTTTTGACGAAAGCGCGCCTTACGAACTGATTTCATGGACGGGCAACAACGAGATAGACGGCGAAGAAATCACTGTCAATTTCACCAATTCGGACGAATACAAGGGGAAGATAGTCTTCGACGAATACGGCATGAAGCTTCAAATTTCCGCCGCACCCATACCGGAGCCTTCAGAGATTGCCGCCCTGTTCGGAGCGTGCTCCCTCCTATTCGCGTTTTACAGGCGCAAGAGGGAGGGCAAGTAAGCGCATCCTTACGCGGTGATAATGCAAAAAAACGAGTCCGTAAAACGGGCTCGTTTTTTTTCGGTGAATATTCGGCAACTATTTTTCAACCGGCATTCTGAAAAGGTCGAGAGGGAGTCCGGAAGAGTTGAATATGCAGGCGTCTTCCATGGTGTGGTTTTCCCAGAGGTAGCGCAGGGCGTCAACATCGCCTTGCACATTTGCGGTGATGGTGTTGCCCTTTAGGGAAACCTCTATGGGCTTCCAAACCCCGTCTATGCGCGCCTCAAACGCGCGCGGGGGAATCTTGGCGACGACTGGCTTTGAATCATTGCTCACGAGCGTGAGAGTGAGCACGCCGTTTTTGAGCTTTGCGCTTTTTACTTCCGGACCGTATGAGACGACGCTTCTTCCGTACACGTTTTTGAGCGCGCGCAGCGCAAGGCGTGTGCCGGGGATTATCTTGTCTCGCGGGTGGATATCCATCTTGTCTCCGGAATCCACAAGGCAGACGCCCTCCACATTTTTAAGGTGTTTTGACGTTTCCATCTGAGCCTCGCGCGTGTAAGCCCAGCATTCGTCCGGGAGGTTTTTTTGGTAGGAGGCGAGCTGGGAAAAGTAGAAAGGAAGGTCCGGCCTGTTCCAGTCTTTGCGCCATGAGTTGATGAGGCAGACGAACTTTTCCGTGAACTTGTCGAACTTTTTATCGCCGAGAACTTCGGGATTTTCGCGATAGCAGTCCGCTTCGCCCTGGTACCATATCACGCCTTTAATCGTGTAGCCTATCATCGGGACTATTTTCGCGTTGTAGCCTTTGGAGATAAGCACGGGCGGGCCTTCGGGGTCGGGTTTTTTGCCTTTGAGCGCGGCCTTGTCTCCGGCGGAAGCGTCTTCCGGAAGCTCCGCCATTTTCTTTTCCCAGGCTGCGAGCTCCTTCTGATAGTCGTATTTTGCAACGCTGTTGCGATAGCCTAGCACCGCATTTTTGAAAGCATCCGACTTTGCCATGTCGTCCTCATTTATCCACACGCCCATGGGGGAGCCGCCTATCGCGGAGCTGATTATGCCGACGGGAACATTCAGGCTTTTATTGAGTTCGCATGCGAAGACGAAGCCGACCGCCGTGAAGCCGAGTATGTTGTTCCCCTTGGCCTCCTGCCAGAGCGCCTTTGATTTGAAGTCTTCCAGCGGCGTGCGGCTTGTGGCGTCATACTGTATGAAGCAGCGCACGTTGGGGTTGTCAGTCTTCGCGTATTCGAAGGTCCGCGGTTCGTCCTTTGAGCCGCCCATCGTGCACTGCATGTTGCTCTGCCCGCCGGTCAGCCACACTTCGCCGACTAGGACGTTTTCGAATTTCTTTCCCTCCGTCCCGTTTTCGGAAATTGTGAGAGTGCGGTTCTCCGCGCTCTCCTTCATCGGGTCCAAAAATATTTCCCATTTGCCGTCCGCGCCCGCCTTTGCGGACTTCTTCTGGCCGGCGAATGAAGCCTCCACCTTCGCGCCCGCAGCCGCCCTTCCCCAGAGCTTCACGGGCTCCCCGCGCTGCAGGACCATGTAGTCGGAAAAAATCTTAGGCATGAAGACTTCCGCGTTGAGCGAAAGGCTTAACGCGAAGGCGCAAAAAACTGGCAGTATCTTTTTCATTCGTGTAATTTAAAGGCTTTGGGAATGCTTTCAATTAAAAATTTCGGAGTTTAGAATTTGCATTTTCAATGATTCTAAGTTGTATTCCACAAAAACAAGCGATGCACCCGGAAAAATACCCGCACATACCCGTGGCCGTGGACATGGTCCTCTTCGGCATAATAGAGCAGCGCCTTGTCATACTGACGGGTTTCCGCACTGAAGCGCCCTTTAAAAACCGCGCGTCGCTGCCGGGCTCCTACGTTCTTGAGGACGAAAGCGCGCAGGACGCCTGTGGGCGCAAGATAAAATCTATCGGACTTAAGCCAGGCTATCTTGAACAGCTTGCCACCTTCACCGCGCCAAAGCGCGACCCGCGCGCAAGAATAGTTGCCATCGCCTACTACGGACTCATCCCCGTCCCCAAAAAACTTCCCGAGGGCGACCTCAGGATAAACCGCTTCGAATGGGCGGATGCGGCAAAAATCGAAAAACTTTCATGGGCCTTCGACCACCGTGAAATTGTCGAAACCGCATTGCAGCGCCTGCGCTCAAAAATCCAATACTCTCCCGTTTCCCCGCACTTCCTTCCGAAGGAATTTACGATATCGGAACTAGCCAGCGTCTACGGCGCGATACTCGGCAGGAAGATAGACGTTTCAAACTTCCGGCGCGACCTGCTCAGGCAGAATCTGCTGACGCCCGTAGGCTTCCGCAACGTGCGCGGCCCGCGCGCGCGCACCTATTCGTGGAACTGGAAAAAGACCGACGCCTTCTTCCTTTCGCTGGGCTAAAGCATATACGGTTTAAAGCTTCCTGATTTCCCCGAGCCTTCCGACGAGCGTCATCACGCAGAAGAATGCGAACATGTATGCGCCGCCTATGTACATGAAGACAGGCAGATAGGAATATGTGCCGATGACTGCACCCAAAATTTTCTGAGACGCAACGCTGGTTATTCCGCCCAGAGTCCCGCCCACGCCCGTGATTGTCGCCTGCACGCTCTTCGGGTAGATTTCCGAAGATATCGTTATGTTCGCCCATAGCCCGTGGCTGAACATCATGAGCGAAAGCGCCGTCACCGCGAGCGCCACCCCCGCCCCGCAGTAAAGCAGCGCGCAAAGCAGCATTATTGCAAGCGAGGAAAGGAACATCGTCGTCTTGCGCGCCTTGTTGAGGGACCAGCCGCGCTTTTCAATAAGGAACTTGGGCAGCATTCCGCCGCCAATCGTGCCAAGGCCCATCGCGGTGTAAGGC
>JAVBSZ010000225.1:0-4371 GCA_031556415.1 Opitutales bacterium
ATAAACATAGGCGTGATAGGCCTGGGGAAAATGGCCGCAGGCCATATAGGCGGGCTCATGGGCAACCCGCTATGCCGGATAGTTGCGGTGTGCGACGTTGACGACGCGCGCCTTGCATACCAGAAAAACCGCATTGAAGAAAGCTACGCAAAGAAGAACGACGGCAGACTTTCCGACACCGTCAAAACCTACAAGGATTTCCGCCAGCTTCTTGCGAACCCAGAAATAGACGCGGTGTTCGTTGTGACGCCGGACCATTGGCATGCGATAATGTCCATACTCGCCGCGCGCGCGGGCAAGCACGTCTACTGCGAAAAGCCGCTGACTTTCACCGTGCAGGAAGGCGCCGCCGTCATCAAGGCCGTCAAGGAGAACGGAGTCGTATTTCAGACGGGCTCGCAGCAGCGCAGCGAAGGCTCCTTCCGCTGGTACGCGCAGATGATACAGTCGGGCATGATAGGCGACGTAAAGGAGATGTGGTGCAGTTTCGGCAGAAAGTATCCGCTCATGCTCAACTACAGGGTTGACGAGCTTCCCGATGGCATGGACTGGGAAATGTGGGTGGGGCCCGCACCTTACCGTCCGTATTCGGAGCGTCTTTTACCCAAGCTCATGGGCTCCACAAAAGAGGGAGACCCTCTCACGCCGTACGGACATCCCTGGGCGGAATGGAGATGGCATTCCGAGTACGGCAACGGACTGCAGGCCGACTGGGGCGCGCACCATATAGACATCACGATGTGGGCGCTGGGCCTCGACGGGAAGGGCCCAAAGTACGTCGAAGTTTTTGACGACATCAACCCAGCAAACCCCTCCGACAAATGCGAGATACGCTACGTGTTTGAAAACGGCGTGAAGCTCAACTACGGCTACCCCTCCGGCATCACTTCGGGGGACGACAGGTGCATGTGCATGGCCGTGGGAAGCGAGGCGACGATAGGCGCGAGCAGGGGCGCGAAGAGGTATTCGTCAAAGCCCAGCCTGTTGAGCGCCAAACTCCCGCTCGACAAATTCCCCGTGCATACGAGCACGGACCACAAGGGGAATTTCCTCCGCGCCATACTTACAAACCAGCCTACGATATGTCCGGCGGAAGTCGGGGTGTCCAGCTGCAACGCGTGCCTCATCGGCAACATCGCGCACCAGCTCGGCCGCACGCTGGCGTACGACTGGAAAACCTGCACCTTCACCAACGACGGGACCGCCAACAAATACCTCTGGCGTGAAAACCGCGGCGAATGGGCGAACATCTGAAACCGGAAAGGAATTTTATGAAAAAATTTGCATTTGCAATATCATCGTTTCTCTTTGCGGCGGCCTCGTTTGGCGCGTCGCCCACGCAGTACGACCCTGATCCGGTTTTCTCGGCGGACATACTCGCAAAGCTCGAGGCCAACCTGCCTGCGCAGTCGGCGGTGAAGCCCAAGCAGAAGCGCAAGGTTCTCGTTTTCGCGCGCACTACGACGTTCAGGCACTATCATGGCATAGTGGCGGGAAAATTCATAGTCGAAAAAATGGGGCAGCTCACTGGCGCCTGGGAAACTGTCGTCAGCGACGACTTTGCAAACTTCGAGCCCGACGCGCTCAAGAAGTTCGACTGCGTGGTGTTCTGCAACACGACGGGCGCGCCATTCAGCGAGATGCCGGGCAAGCTTGAAAAAATGACTGATGCCGAGCGCAAGGCGGTTCTGGAGCGCGACGGGCGCCTGCGCGAAAACCTCGTCAACTACGTCAAAAACGGCGGCGGCTTCTTCGGCATACATGCGGCTACGGACACCTACCACTCAAAGGACACGCGCTATGAGCCGTACGTCGAAATGATAGGCGGCAGCTTCATCTCTCACCCGTGGACTAGCAACGACGTTTCAACGTCGGTAATTGAAGACCCCGCAAGCCCCATAACCAGGGGCGTGTGGAAGTACCCCGTCCGCCTTCAGGATGAAATCTACATGCTGGCCAACACTTTTGACCGTTCCAAGCTGCGCGTGCTTGCGGGGCTTGACGCGGACCGCAGCCCGGTCAAAGGAAAGGTGCGCGAAGACAAGGACATCCCCACAATCTGGATAAAGGCATACGGAAAGGGAAGGGTGGCGTACGGCTCCTACGGGCACAGCCAGAAGCCGTATCTTGAGCACAAGGAAATCCCGCTGATGTATATGCGCATGATACAGTTCGCCTGCGGGGACCTCGCAGCGGACACTACGCCCATCGTCGCAAAGCCCTCCTACACGTCTTCGCCCAAGATATTCGACGTCCCCATGCAGGACTACGTGAAGGGCTTTTCATCCGCAGAATATGGCGACAACGGCGTGCCGCTAGACGCCGCAGTCTTCGCCTTCTACAATTACAATGACGACCCCGCCTTCTGCAAGGCCATGGGAACTTTCCTTTTGAAAGAGCTGGCCTCAAAGAACGGAACAGACCGCTACCGCGCGCTGCTCGCGCAGTTTGTTGACGCCGTGGGCGCAAAAGATTCTTCCGTCAGGGCGCAGTTGGAAAAGGTCATCGCGTCGGAGAAGGACGACGCAGTGCGCTCGCGCCTTTCAAACGTGCTCGCGCATGAAAAGGGCAATGCGCAGTTTAAGGACAGGCCCGCCGCGTACTCTATGCCGCAGGCGCAGCCGGCCTCCGCGCGCGACACCATGCGCGTCATAACCTTTGCGGGGCGCAACAAGACCGCCCCCATTCCCGCCTGGATGCGCTTTGAAAACATGAAGACGGATTTTGAAAAGGCCGCCCTCGTCTACGCTCTCTCCGCCAGAAACGAAGGGTGGGACGCCGTGCGCGCGCTAGACGTCAAGGACGGCGAGCTCGCTATCGCCTCCGCGTACGCCGCCTCCGTCATGGGAGACGCAAATGAAATCGCAAGGCTTGTCGGGTACGTCGGCCTCCTGGGCAAGGAGCAGCGCCCGCGCATGATCGTCAACATTCTTGGCATAAAACCCAAGGGCAAGCTAGAGGCGCTGACGGGGCTTTTAAAATCGAAGAACGCGGATGAGTCCGCATTCGCGGCGGAGATCCTCGCCTGCATAGACGTCTCCAAAATGGCGGAGAAAATCCTCAAGGATTACGACACCGCGCAGGATTCCGAAAAGGCCGCCCTCATAACCGTCATGGAGTCTTTGGCGGGCCCGCAGGTCTTCATCCACATGGTCGCCAAGCTGCCCGAGGCCAAGGACGCCGCGCTGAAAAACTCCATCTGCAAGCTCCTTGTCAGGTCCGCGCAGGGCGGCGTTGACAACGCCATGTTTGAGGCGGCGGAGAAAACCTATTCCGCAACGTCCGACGCCGCAGACAAGGGCTTCCTGCTGCGCTTTGCGCCGCCCGCGGGCACGCAGAAGGCCGCCGAACTCTGTGAGCGCGCCTGCAAGGAAGGCTATGCGAAGGAGGCCATGCGCTACCTTTCGCAATGGAACGGCATGCGCGCCGCAGACTCCATCCTGAAGATTGCCGCAGCAAGCAATGATGCAAACCTCAAGGCGCAGGCGCTCTCCGCCCTAATGGCGCTTCTCAGCAAGTTTGATTTGGAGCCTAAGGCTTTTGAATACGCCTACAAGAACGGATCCAAGGAGGATAAGGACGCCCTGCTTGCCCTAGCGTTTGAAAAGCCCAATATGGATGTGGCAAAATTTCTCGAGGCCAACGGCCAGGCGGAAACTGCAAAGAAAATGCTGGAAGCAATCAAAAATACAAAGCCCGTTCTGACCGCCAGCTACGGCGGTTCCGCCGCCAGCCTCAAGGCTGCGCTGGACGGCAAGATGGGCTCGAGGTGGAGCTCCAACGCGTACATCAAAAAGGGAGCGTGGATAATGCTGGACTTCGGCTGCCCACGGACGGTTTCGGAAGTCGTGTTCGACAGCGCCGCCTCAAAGAACGACTTTCCCAAGAAGATAACCGTTCTTGCGGGCTCTTCCGAAGACTCCCTTTCGCCCGTCAAATTCAGCTTGGACACCGAGGGCAACAAAATGAAAATTACCTTCGAAGGCAAATTCACCGCGCGCTTCGTCAAGGTCGTCAGCGATGAGGATTCAAACCGCTGGTGGTCCGTGCACGAGATTATTTTTCAATAAAACTTTTCTCTGAAAATCAAAGGCGGTTTGGGATTTTTCCAGGCCGCCTTTTTACTTCCTGCAAATTTGCTCAAAATTTTGTTGTCCAGGGCGTGCCCTTCGCCAATTATCTGATCCGGATGAATTACTTTCTGATAGACGGATACAACCTCTGCTTCCGCGCGTTTTATGCGATGCCCGAGCTCACCCGCGAAGACGGCTTCCCCACGGGCGCGCTGCACGCGTTTTTTGCGGGCATCGTGAAGCTCTGCTCCGCCGACACGCCTCACGCGACGGCTGTGTTTTTCGACAAGGGCGGCTC
>JAVBSZ010000039.1:0-4869 GCA_031556415.1 Opitutales bacterium
GCTAGCCTACCCCTGCAAAAAATCGCGCGCGGAAATCAAGAGTGCGGCTAAGACGTCGCATATAGCATTTGAAAACCCTCAGCTTAAAAACGCCCGCGTGGAGGAGGCAATTTTTCCGCCAGCCTTACGCCCTGCCGAAACGGATTTTTCAGGCATCAAAGGAATGGAAAACCTCAACTGGCGCTTTCGAGTGCCCGACGGCGAAACAATATCCTTCACCGACGGCAATTTTGGAAATTTCAAATTCATAAGCGGTAAGGATTTTGGAGATTTCCTCGTGTGGAGGAAGGAGGGGTTTGCCTCTTACGAACTCGCCGTTGTTTCCGATGACATAGATATGGGCATAACGGAAATTGTGCGCGGCGCGGATTTGCTCGTGAGCACGGCGCGGCAGCTGCTCGTCTACCGCGCGCTGGGCGCGGCGCCACCCGAATTTTTCCATTGCCCCCTGCTTTCGGACGCCGAGGGCAGAAAAATCTCAAAAACAACCCTGGCCAGCCTCGGAGAAACCGCGTTCAACCTGCGTTCTGAAAAGACCTGAAAACGACAATAAATCCGCGCATATTTTGCTGAAACTTTCCCCTTCCCGCATTGTTTATAATTTCGATGGAATTTCTCATCAAAGCTTTTGCATTGTCTTTTATCTGCTCCGCCGCATTGGCGCAGGGCGAAGGGCTCGCCGTCTACGAGGGCGCACCTTTTACGCCCGTCAACGGGCTGGACGATGTCTTCCTGAAATCCATAGAGGGAAAGAACCTCGCCCCGGGGAGGCTCTGTTCGGATTCGGTTTTCCTGCGCCGCGCCTGGCTTGACGTCACGGGCGCAATCCCGACGCCGGAGGACGCGGAAAAATTCCTCGAAAAGAAGGGCAAACACAAGCGCGAGAAGCTCATAGACGAGCTTTTGGCGGGCGCGGAATATTCCGAATACGCCGCCTTCAAGTTCGCCGACATATTCAAAATCAAGGCCGAATTCCCCATCAACCTCTGGCCCAACGCGGCGCAGGCCTACCACAAGTATTTCACGGTGTCGCTCGACGCCAACAAGCCTTACGACGTTCTTGCGCGGGAGCTGCTCTGTTCAAACGGCAGCAACTTCAAGGAGCCCGCCGTCAACTTCTACAGGGCCATGCAGGGGCGCGGGGCGCCGCTGTGCGCGGCCAGCGCCTGCGCGGCCTTCATGGGCGTGCGCTTTGACAAGCTGGATGAACGCACGCAGGCGGAGTTTTCAAAATTCTTCTCAAAAGTGTCGTACAAGGACACGAAGGAGTGGAAGGAGGAGATAGTCTACTTAAACCCGCTGGACAAAAAGGGCTTTGACGCGGAATTCTTCGGAGAAAAAATAACCGTGCCCGACGGCGCCGACCCGCGCGAGTATTTTTACAGCGCGCTCGTAAAACATCCGCTCTTCGCAAAGAATTTCGCCAACCGCGTCTACGGGAGGCTCACCGGCAACTACCTGACGGGCGACCCCGACGACATGCTCAATGCCGAAGTCTTCAACCCGCAGATGCTCGACTACCTCGCCGGATATTTCGTAAAAAGCGGCTACGACGTCAAAAAGCTTTACGAGCTCATTTTGAAATCGAACAACTACGCGCAGTCTTCAATCATAGATGAGGACGAAAAAACGGTCTGCGAAAACTTTCTGCGCTACCGGGCGCGCCAGCTTGAGGCGGAAGTGCTCATTGACGCAATCTGCCGCGCCACGGGCACCACGGAAGTGTATTCGAGCATGATACCCGAGCCCTACACCACCATGCCCACGAACAGGCGCGCCGTCACCATACCCGACGGCAGCATCAGCACGCCCTTCCTTGAGCTCTTCGGCAAGAGCCAGCGCGACACGGGGCTGGAGATGGAGCGCGACTCCTCCGCGTCGGTATCGCAACGCCTGCACCTTCTGAATTCGTCTCACATACGCAACAAACTTGAGCGCAGCCCGACGATAAAGCCGCTTATTGAAGGGGAGCTCTGGGAAAGCGTCGACGGGGTCTACATGCTCTTCCTCTCGCGCCACCCGTCAAAGGCGGAGTCGGACTACATAAGGAAGGCGTTCAGAAGCGGAAAACTCAAACGCAACGAATTCCTGCGCGACGTCGCGTGGGCGCTCATGAATTCCGAGGAATTTTTAAACAGGCACTGAGAAAGAATCCCCTATGGACATCATCAACAGAAGAAACTTTCTTAAAACCGCCGCGGGCGCGGGCGCGGCGCTGTGGGCCAAGCCGTCCATAATAGCGGGCGAAGTATCCCCAAAGGCGAAGGCAAAGGCCGTCATACAGATATGGCTCTGGGGCGGCCCCTGCCACATGGACACGTTCGACCCCAAGCCGGACGCGGGCAGCGAATACGCGGGGCCCTTCACCTCCACCGTCGCCACAAAGACGGACGGCCTCCTCTTCAACAGCAACCTCACGGAGCTCGCAAAAATCAGCGACAAGCTTTCCGTAATACGCAGCCTCACGCACTCAACAAACGCGCATGAGACGGCCTCCTACCTCGTGCAGACGGGCCGCCTGCCTGGGCGCGACGTCTACCCCGCCGTGGGCGCCGTCATCTCAAAACTGCGCGGGTACGACGCCGGCTACAAGAACGTCATCCCGCCCTACATCGTGCTCACGGAGCCGCAGGGAAGGTTTTCGGAATCCGGCTTCCTCGGCTCCAAATACAAGCCCTTCGCCACGGGCGGAGACCCCGCAAAAAATCCCTTCGCCGTGGAGGGCATAATAGCCGAGGGCGTGAGCGCCAAACGCCAGAAGTCAAAGCGCGAGCTGCTCGAAGAGCTGGACACCTTCAAGAAGCTTTCGAAAGCCAGCGCCGTCGCCGGCAAGGCCGCCATCTGCGAGGAGCAGGCCTACGACCTCATTCTGGGAAGCGCCGGAAAGGTGTTCGACCTCCAGAGCGAGAACGAAAAGATGCGCGCGCGCTACGGCAACAACACCTTCGGCCAGTCCTGCCTCATGGCGCGCAGGCTGGTGGAAATAGGCGTGCCCTACGTCACAATAAACTACCGCGGGTGGGACACCCACAAGCTCCACTTCCAGGAGATGAACCGCATGCTGCCCACTATGGACAAGGCCGTCTCGGCACTCATCACGGACCTCGACGAGCGCGGGCTTCTGGATTCCACGATAGTGTGGTGGACGGGAGAATTCGGCCGCGCGCCGCGCATACAGTGGACGCCCCCCTTCAACGGAGGGCGCGGGCACTGGGGCCACGCCTTCAGCGCGATGGTCGCAGGCGGCGGCTTCAAGGGCGGAACCTTCGTGGGAGAGACCGACAAGCGCGCGGAATACGTCACCAAGCGACCCGTGCACCCCAGCGACCTCATCGCGACAATCTACCGCCAGCTTGGCATAGACGAGAACACGAAGATACGCCACCCGCAGGGGCACGAGGTGCCGCTCGTCGAGGACGCCAGCAAGGAGACCAAGACCGACGGCATGCTTAAGGAAATAGTATGAGGAGGCTTCTTGCAATTTTTCTGGCCTTCGCGGCATGCTGCGGAGTATACGCGCAGGATACCAGCAAGCCCAACATAGCCTACTGCTACCCTGCGGGCGCGCAGCGCGGCAAAACCGTAAGGGTGCTGCTGGGTGGAAGGAATTTTGCGGGCGCGCAGGAGGTGATATCGTCATCCGAAAGCGTGAAGGTGAAGCTCGTCAAAACCTACATCCCCGCGGGGAAAAACGAAGGGAATGGCATAAGATTTAAAGTCATCCGCCTCGCCGCCGAAAAATACAAGACGCCGGACACCATAGAGGGCCAGAACGAGGCCTTCAGGCGCGCGCAGAAGGACGACGAGTTCAAAAAGTATTTTGACGAAATGCGCGACAAGCGCGTATCCTACCAGCTGCGCGCCTACTCCACAGACGCCCTCGCCGAAACCGCGGAAGTGGAAATTTCAATAGCGCCGGGCGCGGACGTTTCAAAAGCCTATCTGCGCCTGATAACAAGGAACGGAGCGTCAAACCCCGTGGCGTTTTTCACGGACGAGTTCCCGGAATTCACAAAGCCCTCAATGCGCGAGCGCGCCGTGAAACTCATCGACGAGGGCTATGACAGGCCCTTCCAGGAGTACACGTTCACGTCGTCCTCAAAGGCGGTCCTGCCCGTGGAGCGCGAGCCCATGCGCGTGGAGCTGCCAGTCATAGTCAACGGGCAGATAAATTTGACGGAGGCGGACAAATACTCCTTTGAGGCGAAAAAGGGGCAGAAGATAGTCTTCGCCGTGAAGGCGCGCGCAATCACGCCCTACCTCGGAGACGCTGTGCCGGGCTGGTTCCAGGCGTCCATCTCCGTCACAGATTCCGCCGGAGACGAGATTGCGTATTCTGACGATTTTCACCAGCACCCGGATCCTCTCGCGGCGGTGGACATTCCCGCCGACGGCACGTATTTTGTGGAGATAAAGGACGCCGTCTACCGCGGCCGCGAAGACTTCGTCTACAGGATGCTCATAGGCGAAGTTCCCTTCGCCACGGGCATATTCCCGCTCGGCACGCAGACGAAGACGCAGGCGGAAGTTGCGATATTCGGTTGGAATTTTGCGCCCATGAAGGTGCCTGTGCGCATAGACTCCGCGGGCGTCAGCCTCCTAAACCTGGGCAAGCAGCACATATCGCACAACACTATATCATTCCAGACCCTCGGCCTCAAAAGTTTCAGCGAGAGCGAGGATAACGACACTCTTCAGACCGCCAACGCCGCAGAAACTCCGCTGGCCATAGACGGAAAAATCGGAAAGGAAAACGACATAGATTTTTTCAGGGCGCAGCTTAAGGGCGGAGAAAAAATCCTCGCTGAAGTTTTCGCGCGCAGGCTCAACTCCCCGCTAGACGCTTTTTTAAAAATCTACGACGCCGAC
>JAVBSZ010000170.1:0-3057 GCA_031556415.1 Opitutales bacterium
CCCTGTCGGCCATGGCGCGCGTGATTATCTCGTTTACGAATTTGATGATGGCAGCGTTCTCGTCCTCCTCCACGTCGCCCTCGCCTTCAGATGCAAACTCATCATTGTCGCCTTCCGAAAGGCTTCCGGCGCCCACGCCGAATTTCTCCGCAATCGCCTCCGAAACTTTGACGGCAGGCGCGAGCATCCAGACGGCGTCGCGGCCCGTGATTGCGCGTATCCATTTGTCCATGTCGGCATCCGGAACCCATGAGGCGGCAAGCGTTATCCGCTCCGCGGACGCTTCTAACGGTATGGCCTGGTATTCGTTGATAACCCTTATGGGCAAAATTTTTTGCGCACCCTCCGCAGGCTCCGGCTTCTCGACCATTTCAAGCTTTGAAAGCCCCGCAAGCTTGAGCGCGAGTTCGTTCTCCGAAAGACCGCTCTTATCCAGAAAAAGGAGAGCGAGCGCGTGCCTGTCGGCACGGCGCAGTTCGGACAACGCCTCAGGTGAAAGCTTGTCCTTCATCCCCTCGGCGAGCGCGTTCAGAATCATGTCTTTTTCAAATGTCATGCGTGGAACCTACTTGGCCGCCGGCTGCGGATTTTGCTTTTCCTGTTTCTCGTCCTCTTCTATGCGCTTTTTCATCATCTCCAGAAACGCCTTGCGCTGCTCTATGGTGGGTCTTGTCCCACGCCTGCCCCACGGAGGAGGGGGCGGGTTGCCGTCCGCGCCCGGCTGCATCTGGGCGCCAGGCGTCGGCGTGGCGGCGAGTGGATCCCTGTTCTTCAGGCTAAGCGGATAAGTTTTTCCTTCCGCCTGCACGTTCACTATTCCGTCTTTCGGGTCATAGCTTTCAACGGTGCAGCCCATTTTTGTTTCGCCGAGTTTTATCCACATGGCGGTTTTCTTCTTGGCGTCCACAAGGCTGAACATCCACGCGCCCTCTATGTAGGCTATGCCCTGCAGCTGGATATCCGCCGTTGAAAGCTTGTCGCCCATCGTTTTTTCAGACGCCGCAGGCGGGGGCGGCGTTCCGAAGGGGCTGTTGGTTTTCAGCGCTTCGATGAGTGCCGCCTCGTCGGTTTGCGCGCGCAAAAGCGGACAGAGCGGGAGGAGAATCATGATGTAAAGAATGCGGCGCATAAGATTACCTCACCCTTCCCACGCCTTTTCTGACGGGCGCGGCCTCTTCTTCGGCGGGGGCGGCGGAATCCGCGCTTTTTCCGGAAGAGTCTTTGACGTCTTCGGCTTCCGCGGCCTCGTCCGTTTTGCCGGCTTCGTCCCTTTCAAGGTCGTCCTTCACCGCATCGGCAATGTACTTGGTTTCCGGCGGCATAATCACCGCGCCCGGGTCCTTGTAAATTTTGTTGTAGAAGCGGTTGTCCTCAAAGCCCTTTTCCTTGGAGATGGCTTCCGGATAGTTGTAGAATTTGCCGTCCCTGAAGAAGTTTTGCACCTCCCTGCCGGCGAGGGAGCGCTGCGTCTGCATGTCGGCTATGATTTCGGAAATCTTGCTGCTCATCACGATGGTCGGGCGTATGAAGATGACGAGCTCCCTGCGCTTGGCCTCAAGCGTTGAGGGCGTGAATATGTGGCCTATGAGGGGAAGGTCGCCCAGCAGCCAGACCTTTCCGTCAACTTCGGTGGATTCCACCTGCTGGAGGCCGGCGAGGACTATCGTCTCACCCGATATCACGCTGATGTAGCTGTTCGCCTTCCTGGTGCCTATTATGGGCTGCTCGCTGGAGTCTATCTGCACCCTGCCCGTGACGGTGTCAACCTTCTGCTTGATATCCATCTGCACCATGCCGTTGTCGCCTATTCTGGGCTTCACCTGGAGTTCTAGGACTATCTCCTCGTACGAGACGGTGTTTTTTGTGGCGGTGGGGTTTGAGGTGTCGGTAATGGAGCTTGAAATGATGGGATAACGCTGGCCGACGCTTATCGTGGCCTCCTTGTTGTGCGAGGTTGTCACCGTCGGCGACGAGAGCACCTTGACGTTCTGGTTTTCCTTGGCGACGTTGAGCGCGAGCTCGAAGCCCTGCTCGTTGCCCGCAAGAGAGAACGCGGGCGTACCCGTGGATGGCAGGCTGTAGGTCTTTGTGGAGCCGGCAAAGCCGCCCTCTCCCCTCGGCCAGTCCCCCGGGGAGTTGTAGCCGAGCCCGAATGAGCTGAGGCCCGACACCTGCGAGTCGCTAAGCGTCACTTCCGTTATGATTACGTCTATCTTCACCTGGAAAAGCGGTATGTCTATCTTTTCTATTATGGCGCTGAGCTGCTGGATGTCGGTCGGCGTGCCGTAGACTACTATGGAATTGCTCCATTCGTCGGACACGACGGTCACATAGTCGCTGAACTGCATGCCGGAATCGTCCTTATTCTGCGTGTTTGAGCGCTTTTGCGTCGTTGCGACGGGCGTAGGCGTTGCGGGCTTTGCTCCGGCGGCGGCGGGTTTTACAGCCGTCGTTGAAGCCCTGTTCGCCGTGCTTGTGGAACTTTTCGTGGCGGTGCGCGCGGCCTGCTGCTGGTTGGAGACTACCTGCTCCAAGACCTTTATGATGTCCTTGGCCTCGCCGTTTTTGACGTAATGCACAACGCTCTTTAAGAGCGGTTCCGCGACTATGTCCAAGCCCTCCACAAGCTTCATTATGTGCGGCACATTCCCTTTCTGCGTGAGAATGATGAGCTGGTTGGTCCTGCTGTCCACGTCTATGGTGGTCTTGTCCAGATACTTTTTCATGACGTCGTTCTGCATGTTTGTCAGGCGCGTCTTTATGTCTTCGGCGGAAATGTTTTTAAGCTGTACGAAGACGATTTCCTCCTTCACCTGTGCGGGCGCGTCGAGCTTTGCAATGAGGCTTTCTATGCGCTGGAGGTTGGCGAGGGTGTCGGTTATGAGTATGGCGTTGCTGCGCGGGAATACGTCTATAGCCGAAACCCCGCCCGCGCTCAGAAGCGGCTGCAGTTTGGCCTGCACGGTTTCTATATCCATGTATTCGAGCTCGAAAAGCTTGGTGTAGAAATTGAGGTTCACGGGAAGCTCCGCAGCCTTGCCGGAAAGGAACTGCGGG